>NZ_SMJY01000050.1:0-30393 GCF_004348355.1 Micromonospora sp. KC721
GCCCCGGCTCCCGGCACCTCGTCCCCCACCACGAAAGAAGGTTCAGCACGATGAAGCGATGGACCCGCACCGTCGCCGTCGCGGCGGCGCTCACACTCGGCCTCGCCGCCTGTAGCGACCCCAGCGCCGACGGCCCCGCCGACACCACCGTCTCCTGGCCTGCCCCCACCGGCCGGCTCGACGGTGTCTCCCTGACCATCTGGGCCGCGCAGAACAGCAACACCGTACCGAAGAAGGTCATCGAGGGATTTCAGGCCGCGACCGGGGCCAGAGTCGAGGTGGTCACCATCCCCGACCCGTACGAGCAGGGCATCCAGACCAAGGTCGCCACCGGCGACAAGCCGGACCTGGCCTTCTGGCAGCCCACCGCGTCCATGCTGACCGCGATCAACGCCAGGAGCAACCTGCAGCCCCTCACCGACGCGCCGTGGCTGCCGGCGATGGCGCCGCAGCTGCGCGACATCACCGGGCTGCTCGACGGCACCCGCTACGCCGCCCTGGTCACCAGCCCGGCGGTCGAGGGTGTCTACTACAACAAGGAGGTTCTCGCCGCCCACGGCGTCACCGCCCCGCCGAAGAACTTCGACGAGATGGTCGCCGTGGCCCGCCAGCTCAAGGCCAAGGGCGTCACCCCCTTCCACGAGATGGGCGCCGACCGGTGGGCCACCCAGTGGTGGGTGCAGGTCCAGCTCGCCGACGCCGCCAAGAACGGGCTGTGGGACCGGATCAACACCGGACAGGAGAAGTTCACCGACCCGACCGTGCTCGGCGCCATCAAGAAGTACCAGGCGCTGATCGACGAGGGGCTGTTCAACCCCGACATCAAGACGGCGAAGTTCGAGGACCAGGGTGCCGCGCTGCTCGACGGCAAGGCCGCCATGGTCGTGCAGGTGAACTCCTTCTTCGGTCAACTGCAGGCCAAGGCCGACACGGCGACCCTCAACAAGAAGATCGGCTTCTTCCCGATCTCCCCCTCGGGCAACGTCGGCACCTTCATTCCCGACCAGTCCAACGCCCTGGTCGCCTTCGCCACCGGCGAGCCCAAGCGGGAGGCCGCGGCGCGGCAGCTGCTGGCGTACTGGATGGGTCCCGGCTACCAGGACTTCCTCGCCGACCGCAACACGGTGTCCCTGCAGACCGCCGTACCCGACCCCGCCGGGGTGCCCCAGGCCCTGCGTGACGTGCACGCCGCCCTCCCGGCGTCGGTCGGCTCCATGCAGGCACAGGCCGTCGCCAACCCCGACCTGTTCCTCAACCTCGCCGACATGATCGCCGGCACCACCACCCCCGAACAGGCCGCGAAGGCCACCCAGGACCAGTTCGCCCAGCTGGCCAAGGCCGCAGGCGTCTCCGGCTTCTAGCCGGCCGCGCACCGCTGGGCGTACGCAGGCGCCACCGCGCGCCTGCGTACGCCAGGAGTCAAGGGAGCCCACCACCCGATGCCCACGGCAGTACACGCGCCGGCGCCGGACCGGCTCGGTCCGCGACCGCCCTCGACCCGCCCCGGGCGCCGCGCCACGGGACCCATCCACCGCCGGACGCATCCGATGTGGTTCCTCGTGCCCGCGTTCGCCATCCTGCTCGTCTTCTTCGTCCTGCCCACCCTGTTCAACTTCGTCTACGCCTTCACCGACTGGTCCGGCTTCAAGAGCGAGATCAACCCGGTCGGCTTCGACAACTTCGCCGACCTCGCCTCCAACGGCACGCTGTTCAGCGCACTGCGCATCACCGTCGTCTACGCGGCGCTGGTGGCCGTCTTCCAGAACCTCTTCGGTTTCGCCCTCGCCGTCCTGCTCGAACGCGACACCCGACTCAACCGCGTCGCCCGGGTCTTCTTCCTGATTCCCGTGTTGATGTCCGCCCTCGCCGTCGGCTACCTCTTCCAGGCGTTGCTCAAGCCCGACGGCGGCGTCAACCAGCTGATCAGCGCCGTCGCGCGACAGCCCTTCGACTACGCCTGGCTGGCCGACAACACCTGGAGCATCGTCGTGGTCGCGCTGATCCACTCCTGGAAGTGGATGGGGCTGTCCATGCTCATCTACCTCGCCGGCCTCAAGACGATCCCCGAGGACGTGATGGAGGCCGCCCGCATCGACGGCGCCTCACGGTGGCGCACCTTCTGGGCCGTCCGGTCGCCCCTGCTCGCGCCCGCGGTCACCTTCAACGTCGCGACCGCCCTGCTGGGCTCCATGAACGGCTTCGACATCGTCCAGGCCACCACCGGCGGCGGCCCCGCCCGCACCACGGAGATCCTCAACATCTTCATCTACCGCACCTTCGGGCAGGGCCTGTTCGCCCAGGCCACCACCATGAGCCTGGTGCTGTTCCTGCTCGTCGCCCTGATGGCCTTCCCCGTCATCCACCTGCTGCGCAAACGGGAGGAGATCCTGTGACCGCCGCCGCGCCCCACCGTACGCCCCCTGGCCGGCAACGCACCGGGATCAGCGACGCGCGGATCTGGACCCGGCTCCAACCCGTGGTCGCCGCCGCTCTCGTGGTGGCCCTGATCGGCATCCCGCTCTGGCTCGTCCTGGTCACCGCCGCGAAGTCCCAGGGCGAGGCAATCACCCCCGACCTGTCGTGGCCCGACGACTGGCAACTGTGGGACAACCTCCGCCAGGTCTGGACCGACGCCGACGTCCCCGCCGCGTTTCTCGGCAGCCTGCTGGTCGTCGTGCCCACCGTGGTCGGGGTGCTCCTGTGCGGGTCGATGGCGTCCTGGGTGCTGGCCCGCCGGGCGACCCGCCTCACCGCGGCCCTGTACGCCATCGCGATCAGCGGCATCATCCTGCCACCCGCCGTGGTCACCGTGGTGCTCCTGCTGCGCCAGCTTGGCCTCGCCGGCACGGTCGTCGGGATGATCGGCGTCTACCTGGGCATCTACCTGTCCACGGTGATCTTCTTCGTCACCGGGTTCGTGCGCACCATCCCGACGTCGCTGGAGGAGGCGGCCCAGACCGACGGCGCCGGCCCGCTGACCGTGTTCCGGCGGGTCGTCCTGCCGCTGCTGCGGCCGGTGCTGGCCACCGCGACCATCCTCATCTGCCTGTACGTCTGGAACGACGTCTTCTACGCCTTCTTCGTCGTCGGCGGCCGGCTCGACACCCTGCCGCTCAACCTCTTCCGCGTCGCCAGTGCCGGTCTCTATCTCCACAACTGGCACCTCATCTTTGCCTACGTGATCCTCATGAGCCTGCCGCTGATCGCCGTCCTCGCCGTTGCCCAACGGAAGATCATCTCCGGCATCACCAGCGGCGCCGTCAAGTAGAGGGAGTACCGATGCACACCTTCGTACGGCTCACGGCCGCCCTGGCCGGCCTGACGCTGGCCGCCACCACCCCGATGTCGCCACCCGCCGAGGCCGCCGACGCCACCAACGACGTGCTCGGCGTCGACTTCGCCCGCACCACCGGCGCGTTCCGCGGTGGCGCGACGGGCACCCTCTACGGCTTCGGTGACGAGGGCGCGCCCACCCAGGCGCTGATCAACGGGGCGCACATCACCAACACCTCGCAGAAGGCGCCGTACGGCACCCAGCACCCGAGCGGTGACGCGATCAAGGTCGAGGACGGCTTCTTCCGCAAGCACGGCAAGGACATGTACATCTACGTCCAGGACTACTACCCGGACTGGCCGTACCACGGCGGTCGCCGTCCCGGGGACAGCCGCACCTACCGGCAGGCCGACGGCACGTACACCAACACGCCGAACGGCGTCTGGGACTACCTGGAGGTGGTGGAGTTCGTGGCGGAAGCCGTCGCCACCACCTCGGCCCGCCCCCGCGACTACGTGTTCATCCCCTTCAACGAGCCCGACGGCGGCAACTGGTACGCCGACTGGAGCGGGTTGGGGGACACCTTCCTGGCCGACTGGAAGGCCAGCTACGACACGATTCAGAAGGTCTACGCCCGCCACGGCCTCGGTCACGCGCGCATCGGCGGCCCGGGCGACACCCGGTGGCAGCCGGAACGCTCCGCCGACTTCCTGCGCTACGCCAAGGCCAACGCCGTCCTGCCCGACGTGTTCATCTGGCACGAGCTGGGCATCGACAACCTGCGCACCTTCCGCTCCCACTACGCCGACTACCGGCAGCTGGAGAAGGACCTGGGGCTCGACCCGATCCACGTCAACATCACCGAGTGGGGGATGCTGCGCGACATGGGCACCCCCGGGCAGCTGATCCAGTGGTTGTCCATCATGGAGGACCTGAAGATCGACGGGCAGACCGCGTACTGGAACTACGCCGGGAACCTCAGCGACAACAGCGCCCGCGCCAACGCCGCGAACGCGGGCTGGTGGATGTTCAAGTGGTACGGCGACCTGGAGGGCGCCCGGACCGTCGCCGTCACGCCACCCGCCCTCGACACGGTGGACACCCTCCAGGGCATCGGCGCTGTCGACGTCGCCAACAAGCGGGCCACCGTGCTGTACGGCGGCGGCAGCAAACCGGTGTCGCTGCGCCTGTCCGGTCTGGACCCCCGCGTCTTCGGCTCGCGCGTCGACGTCGAGGTCCGCGAGATCACCCTGTCCGGCGCGGAGGGCGTCGCCGGCGCCCCGCGCGTGGTCAAGGTCCTCGACGGCGTCCGGCTCGACCGGAAAACGATCAACCTCGACGTGCCCACCTACGACCGGTACGCCGCGTACCAGGTGCTCATCACCGCCGAGCAGGACCGCACCCTCGTGGCCGGCGGTGTCTGGACGGCCAGCACCGAGGCGGAGCACACCACCCTGACCTCGGCCACGGTGTACGACCAGGACCCGCAGGGCAGCGGCGGGTGGAAGTTCCTCGCCTCCGGTAGCCGCGACGTCGGCTCCTTCAACCGGCCGACCTCGAAGGCCGACTGGACGGTCACCGTCCCGCGCACCGGCCGCTACCGCTTCCAGGTCATCGGCGGGGCACCCGGCGTGCCGGGCCGCCACGCGCTCTTCGTCGACGGCGCCAACCCGACGATCGTGCAGTACACCGCCAACCTGGCCCTCGGCTCCCACCAGAGGTGGCAGTACCGGGGCAGCGCCGAGGTGACCATCCCGCTGACCGCCGGTCAGCACACGCTGTCCCTGCGGGCCAGCCTGGACGGCACCTCCCTGCTGCCGAACGCCGACATCACCCTGGACAAGTTCCTGCTCACCGACGTCACCGACGGCGAGCCCACCAGCTACCCGGCCTCGACGCTGCGCTACACCGGCGGCGCGCGGCTCACCTACCGCAGCCCCGGGGCCCGCGGCCACGCCGACATCCGCGGGGCGCTCGCGCGCGCCGACGCGTACGTTCACGCGTGGGAGACCGGCTATCACGACCTGAGCCTCGACTACCGCAGCACCGCCGCAACGGCCGCCGAGGTCACGGCCAACGGCCGCCGGGTGGCCACGGTCGCCGCACCCCGCCGCGGTAGCTGGCGCTCCACCGTGCGCCTGCACCTCAGCCAGGGCATCAACGAGGTCGAGATCCGCTCGACCAAGGGGATCCTGCTCCAGCAGTTGACCACCACCCGGGCCGCCGGGTCCGACACCGCCGCGGTCTCGGTCGAGGCGGAGAACGTCATCCGCCGGGGTGCCGTCAGCATTGCCCGCTACACCGAGGCGTCGGGCAGCAACGCCTCCGGGCTCGCCGGCCTGGGGCACGTCGGCAACGGCACCGCCAACACCTTCCAGGTGCCGCGCCGGCCCGGTTTCGACCGGCCCGGCGACTACGACATCGTCGTCGCCTACGCCAACGCCGAACTCGGCGGCAGCCACGACTACAACCCGCAGGTCATCGACCGTCGGCTGAACGTCACGGAGACCGGCGGCGGCAGCGCGCACGCCTACTTCCGCTACACCTACGCGTGGAACAGCTTCCTGGAGCGCACCATCCCGGTGACTCTCTCCACCGCCGACGGCCCGCTCGTCTTCGGTAACCCGGACGCCTACGCCCCCGACATCGACAAGATCACCATCGCCCCGGTCACCCTGGGCACACCGACCACAGTGCGCCGCTGAACCGGCCGACCAGCAGGCGCGGCCCGGGGCGACCCCACGTCGCCCCGGGCACGCCCGGGCGGGACCCGGCAGGCGGCCTACCGGCGGGCCGCGGGAGCGAACACGGTGTCCCGCCAGCGCAGCAGTTCCGCACGGGCCGCGGCGAGCTGTCCGGCGGTCACCGGTGCTCCGGACGCGGCGCCGACCACGAGTGCGACGTGCACCGTACCGGCGGGGGAGTCGGCGGCGTCGACCAGCAGGCGCTGTGCGGTACGCGCACCGACCTCCCGGGTGACCGACACCGGCCCGGCGGCGGGTACCCCGTGCACGGTGGCGACGTCGCTCACCACGGCGGTGCCGGCGGCCGGGAACGAGGCGGGCAGGTGCAGCTCGGTCGGACCGTTCGGGCGGGTGGCCGGCTGACGCCAGACCAGCACCCCGTACTGGCGGCCGGCCACCAGCGCCGACACCGCCGGCATGGTGGCCGGCGGGGTCAGCCACGCGCGCTGCTGTCCGGCGCCGCCGTAGCCGGAGCGGGCCAGGTCCTCGTAGGCGAAGGCGAGGGTGTCACCGGCCACCGCACTCGGGTAGAGCCGGTCGAGCAGCCGTCGGTCCAGCCGGAGCGTCACCGCCCCGGCGTCGTCCATCTCGACGACCGAGTGGTCCTCGTCGTTCCAGGCGTCCCCCTCGGTCTGCACCTTGTCCGGGTTGCCGTTCATCAGCTCGTGGTGCCGGTCGTGGTAGATGTCCCACTGCCACTGGGTGCCCGACAGCACCGTGCCGCCCGCGCGGGGGTCGGCCCACCACCGGGCGCCGGCCACCCCGGCGTCCATGCCCTGGTACATCGCGCGCAGCATCCACGGGGTCCGGTCGCTGCCGTGCCCGGAGAGCTTGTTGCCGAACTCGGAGACGAACGGCGCGGTGGCCAGGTCGCCGGCCCGGTTCCGGATCCGGTTCATCGCCGTCGCGTACGTGCCGTCGCCGGCGGGGGAGGGGTCCAGGGTGATCCGGGCGCCGTCGTAGTAGTGGCTGTTGAACACGAAGCGCGCGCCGAGCGGCGGGGACTCCGGTAGCCCACCCTGCTCGAAGAAGCCGGTGTTCCAGAAGACCAGCGGCTCGACGAAAGCCGGCTTCGCCGCCCAGCCGGCGGTGTCCATGGCCGCGCGGAAGCGCTGGTAGAACGGGATCAGGTGGTTGCGTTCCCACTCCGCGCCGGATCGGCTCTCCATACCCCCGTCGAAGGGCTCGTTGAACGGGTCGAACCCGATGATGTTGCGGAACGACGCGGCCGGCAGCCGCTGCGCGAGGTGCCGCATGGTCGCCGTCGCCTGGGTGAGGAACGCATCCTGGACGCCGACCTCACCGGCCTCGGTGCGCAGGGTCCGGTTGCGCCAGAAGTCGGCCATCGCCTGGCGCACGGCGGTGTTGTTCATCATGTTCTGCCCCCAGAGGAAGCAGATCCCGCACGACTCGCGGGGGTAGCCGCCGGCGCGGATCACCCAGGCGGGTGCGCCGTCGCCGGTGTACCAGCTGTCGCGGTGGAACAGGTGCGCGGAGTAGAGGTCCTGGTGGTAGTCGAGCAGGACGTGGAAGCCGCGATCGGTGAACTCGCGGATCTGTTCCACCGCCCGGTCCAGGTAGCCGGTGTCGATCCGGTTCGGAGCCGGCTGGACCCCCTCCCAGGAGATCAGGAAGCGGATGGTGTTCGCCCCGGTCAGGTCCCGCATGGCCTGGGCGGAGGCGGCGGCGTCGGCCCGGCTGCGAAACGGCAGGAGGTTGTTCTCGTACAGCTTGGTACTGCCGGAGACGTTGAAGCCGCGCAGCACGATCTCGCGGCCCTGCTCGTCGCGGAACACCCCGCCGTGGGCGGGGTGCGGGCTCACCGTGACGGCCGCACTGCCGGCGGCCGCCGGAGTGCGCGGGCCGGTGGCGGGCCGGGGGACGGTGGCACCGGCCGATGTGGTCAGGGCGAGGGAGAGACCCGCCGCTCCCAAAAACGTGAATACTGCTCGCGAAGCACCCATGGATAGATGCTAGTGCATTCCCGGCGGGGTGTCCCGTGGTTCGGTCGCCGGTGTTCGGGCACTCGGGCCGCGGCCGTGCCGGCGGTGGCTCCCCGGTGTCCTGCGGACAGGATCACAGTGCTGAATCCTTTGTTGCATATCACTGGCAATTACGTGATGCTGGCATCCCGACGGTCGGCCCCGATCATCGGGTCGATCGTGCCCTCCGGGGCGGGCGGCCTCGTGCCGCCGCACCACCTGACCACTCACGGGAGCATCTGATGGGTACCCCGCTGTCCACCCGCGCGGCGATCCTGGCCGTCGCCGCCCTCATGGCCACGGCCGGCTGCTCGTCCCCGGCGGCCACCTCCAGCGGGGCCGGCGGCGCCGGCACCATTGTGGTCGCCACGGCCGGCGAACCGGACACGCTCAACCCGGTGCTGAACTACGGGGTCGACGGCGGCTCGCTGATCTTCGACGGTCTCGTCACCCGAGACGCCGGCAACCGGCTCGTCCCGGCGCTGGCCCGGGAACTGCCGACCGTGTCGCCGGATGGACGGAGTGTCACCGCGACCCTGCGCGAGGGCGTACGCTTCCACGACGGCAGTCCGTTGACCGCCCAGGACGTGGTCTTCACCTACCAGGCCGTGCTGGATCCGAAGGTCGACTCCACGCTCCGGTCCGACCTGGACATGCTCGCCTCGGTCGCCGCGCCGGATCCGTCCACCGTGGTGTTCCGACTGAAGTACGCCTACGCGCCGTTCCTGCAACGGCTCACCCTCGGTATCGTGCCGGCCAAGGCCCTCGCCGGGCAGGACATCAACCAGGCCGGCTTCAACCGCAAGCCGGTGGGCACCGGCCCGTACCGGGTGACGTCGTGGACGCCGGGCGACCGGCTCGTCCTGGCCGCCAACGAGGCGTACTGGGGCGGTCGGCCCGCCAACTCCGGGGTCGTGGTGGCCTTCGTCGCCGACGACAACGTCCGCGCCCAGCGGATGCGGGCCGGGGAGTTCGACGCCGCGGAGTTGGCGCCGAAGCTGGCCTCCGGCTTCGACCGACAGGCCGGCTACCGGGTCGAGCGGGTGCCCACCGCCGACTACCGGGGGGTGATGCTGCCGATGGGCAACCCGGTCACCGGGGACGTGGCGGTGCGCCGGGCGCTGAACGCGGCGGTGGACCGCCAGGCGATGGTCACCGGCGTGCTCGGCGGCGCGGGGGAGCCGGCGCACGGCCCGATCCCACCCTCGTCGGAGTTCGCCACCCCGTCGGCCGCCGGCCCCGCCACCGCCGATCCGGCCGCCGCCACCGCCGCTCTCGACGCCGCCGGCTGGCGACCCGGCGCGGACGGCATCCGGGTCCGCGACGGCCGCCCGGCCGCGTTCATCCTGATGTACCCGGCCACCGACAGCCTGCGCAAGGAACTCGCCCTCGCCGTCACCGCCGACGCCAAGAAGATCGGCATCAGGATCACCCCCGAGGGCCTCACCTGGGACGCGATCACCCCCAGGATGCGCACCGACGCGCTGATCATGGGTTACGGCACCCCGTACGACCCGGACTTCGTCTCCTACAAGCTGTTCGGCTCCGCCTTCGCCGGTCAGGGCTTCTTCAACCCCGGCTCGTACCGGTCGCCGGTGGTCGACAAGGCGCTGCAGGACGGCCGCGACACCGCCGACCCGACCGGCCGCAAGGCCGCCTACGCCCTCTTCCAGCAGCAGCTCGCCACCGACGTGCCGTGGGTGTTCCTCACCTACCTCAAGCACACCTACGTGGTGAAGGAGGCGGTCGCCGGGGTGACGCCCCGGGTCGAGCCGCACGAGCACGACGTGGCCAACAGCCTCTGGTGGAACATCCACACCTGGACGAAGACGTCGTGACGCCGACCGCCGCCACCGTGGCCAGGCGACGGCGCCGGCGGCTGTCCGGCGCCGGCGCGGTCGTCCGCCGCCGGTTGCTGGTCGCCGTACCGGTCCTCGCCGCGACCAGCGTCGGCATGTTCCTCCTCGGCGCGGCCTCCCCGATCGACCCCGCCCAGCAGTACGCCGGTGCGGCGGCGTTCACCACCAGCGAGGAGAACCTGGCCCAGATCCGCGCCAACTGGGGTGTCGACGACCCGCTGCCGGTGCAGTACGCCCGCTGGGTCGGCAACCTGCTCCGCGGTGACCTGGGCTGGTCGACCAGCCGCCACGAGCCGGTGGCCGACGTGCTGGCCGCGCGCGCCGGCTGGACGCTGCTGCTGGTCGGTGCCGCCCTGGCCCTGGTGCTGGCGGCGAGCCTGCTGCTGGGCACCGTCGCCGCGTACCGGCGCGGCGGCTGGCTCGACCGGGCGGTACGCGCCGGCGCGTACGCGGTGCAGTCGATGCCGGTGTTCTGGCTCGGGCTGGCCGCCATCGCCGTGTTCGCCCTGGCCCTCGGGTGGCTGCCGGCCGGCGGACTCACCGACGTGACCGCCACCGGAACCGACCCCGCCGACGTGGCCCGGCACCTCGTCCTGCCGGTCACCGTGCTGGCCATCTCCCAGGCGCCGTGGTTCGTGCTGTTCGTCCGCGACACCGTCGCCGAGAGCCTGCGCGACGACCACGTCCTCGCCGCCCGGGCCCGCGGCCTGCCCGGGCGTACCGTCCTGTTCGGCCACGCCCTGCGGACCGCGCTGCTGCCGTTCCTCACCCTGGTCGGCACCCACCTGCCCGAACTGGTCGGCGGCGCGGTGCTGGTGGAGACCGTGTTCTCCCTGCCCGGCCTCGGCGCGGTCACCGTCCAGGCGGCCCTGGGCAGCGACTTCCCGCTGTTGGCCGCCACCACCCTCGCCACCACCGTCGTGGTGCTGACCGCCAACCTCCTCACCGACCTGGCCTACGCCGCCGCCGACCCCCGGGTACGCCTCGATGACTGATCTCGCCCTGCCCGCCCGCCTCCGGCGACCGCTGTTCCGGCCCGGGATCGTCCTCGCCTCGGTCGTCCTGGTCGCCGCGGTCGCCGCCTGCCTGGCCGCGCCCCTGCTCTGGCCCCTCGACGAGAGCGCGGTGGATCTGGCCCGTACCCGGCTCGCCCCCTCCTGGGCACACCTGGCCGGCACCGACGACCTGGGTCGCGACGTCGCCCACCGCAGCCTCTACGGGCTGCGCGTCTCGCTGCTGGTCGGGGCGGTCGCGGCGCTCGTCGCCGCCGGGATCGGCGGCCTCGTCGGCACGGTCGCCGCCACCTGCGGCGGCCGGGTCGACCGGGCGTTGATGCGGGTGGTCGACACCATCGCCGCCCTGCCACACCTGCTGCTGGGCATCTTCATCGTGGCGATGCTGCGTCCCAGCCTCGGCGCGGTGATCCTGTCCATCGGGCTGACCCACTGGCTGTCCACCGCCCGTATCGTCCGCTCCGAGCTGCTCAGCCTGCGTACCCGCCCGTTCGTCGACGCGGCGGTCGCCGGCGGTGCCAGCCGCACCCGGGTGCTCACCCGTCACCTGCTGCCCCACGTCCTGCCGCGAATCGCGCTGGCCACCACGCTGATGGTGCCGCACGCCGTCTGGCACGAGACCGCGCTGTCCTTCCTCGGCCTCGGCCTGCCCCCGCACCTGGCCTCCCTCGGCAACATGATCAACGACGGACAGCGCTCCCTGCTCACCGGCGCCTGGTGGGCCAGCCTGGTGCCCGGCCTGCTGCTCGTCGCGGTCACCCTCGCGCTGGCCGCCCTGACCGGCCGGTGGCGCGACCGCCTCGACCCCCGCGTACGAGCGGAGCTGCACCTGTGACCACCACCGCCCCCGCCACCACGACCAGCGCCCGCGCCGGCCGTCCGCCAGCCCTGTTGGACGTCGAGGGGCTGACCGTCCGTTTCCGGCTCCGCGACGCCGTCGTGCACGCCGTCACCGACCTGCGGCTGACCGTCCAACCCGGCGAACTCCTCGCCGTGGTCGGAGAGTCCGGCTGCGGCAAGTCCGTGCTCGCCCACGCCCTGCTCGGCCTGCTGCCCGGCAACGCCACCGTCACCGGGCAGGCCCGCCTGCACCCACCCGCCGGGAACCCGGTCGACCTGCTCGGCTGCGGCGAGCGCCGGCTCGCCCGTGAGGTGCGCGGCCGCGCGCTCGGGCTGGTGCCACAGAGCCCGGCCACCGCGCTGACCCCGGTACGCACCGGCCGGCGGCTGCTGGTGGAGACCCTGCGCGCCCACGGCCACCCCCGCCGGGACGCCGACCCGGCCGCCGACCGGCTCGCCGTCGAGGTCGGCCTCGACCCGGCCGACCTCGACCGGTACCCGCACGAGCTGTCCGGCGGGATGGCGCAACGTCTGGTCACCGCGCTGGCGCTGGCCCCCGACCCGCCGCTGTTGCTTGCCGACGAACCCACCACCGGCCTGGACCGGCCCCTGGTCGACCACACCCTCGACCTGCTGCGGCGACGCTGCGACACCGGCGGGGCGGTTCTGCTCATCACCCACGACCTCGCCGCCGCCCGGCGGGTCGCCGACACGATCGCCGTCATGTACGCCAGCCGCATCGTCGAGCACCGGCCCGCTGGCGCCCTGTTCGACGCCCCCGTCCACCCCTACTCCGCCGGGCTGCTCGACGCCCTGCCCGACCGGGCCTTCCGGCCCGTACCCGGGCATCCGCCGATGCTCACCGACCTGCCGCCGGGCTGTGCCTTCGCGCCGCGCTGCGAGCGCGCCACCGACACCTGCCGGACCGCGCCGGCCCCGGCGCTGCCCGGCCCCGGCCGGGCGGCCTGCCACCACCCGCTGGGAGCACCGGCATGACCAGCGCACTCGTCGCCCACCAGATCACCGTCCACTACGACAGGCAGCGCGTCCTCGACCGGGTCGACCTGCGGATCGCCGCCGGTGAGACGGTCGGGTTGCGCGGCCCGTCGGGCAGTGGCAAATCCACCCTCGCCCGGGTCCTGGCCCTGCTGCACGCCCCCGACGGCGGTCACGTCGCCCTCGACGGCCAGCGACTGGCCGGCGTCCGTCATCGGCTGCCGGCCGCCGTCCGTACCCGGGTCGCGATCCTCTTCCAGAGCCCGCGCGCGGCCACCGACCCGCGGCTGACCCTCGCCGACCTCATCGCCGAGCCGTTGCGCGCGACCGGCACCCCACGCGAGGCGGCCCGGGCCCGGGCCCGCGAACTGGCCGATCTCGTGGGCCTCACCCCGGACCTGCTCGCCCGCCGTCCGCACGCGGTCAGCGACGGGCAGCTGCAACGGGCCTGTCTCGCCCGTTCCCTCGTCCATCGGCCCGGCTACCTGCTCTGCGACGAGGCCACCGCCATGCTGGACGCCTCCACCCAGGCCCACCTCGCCGCCGTCGTCACCGACTACCAACGCCAGCACGGCGCCGGGGTCCTGCTCGTCAGCCACGACGCGGCCCTGCTGGCGCGCTGGGCGACCCGGGTGGTCGAGCTGCCCATCGGAGGGCGACCCACCGGTTGAGCTGCGGCGTCACCGCTGCTGTCGGGGCGGGGCGGTGCTGTCGCGCAGCACCAGCCGGGTGGGCACCAGCGTGGTGCCGGTCTCGGTGGCACCGGTGCGAACCTGACGCAGCGCCGCCTCCACACAGCGGCGGCCGACCTCCGCGAAGTCCTGACGGACCGTGGTCAGCGGCGGGATGAACGAACCCGCCTCGGCGATGTCGTCGAAGCCGACCACGCTCACGTCGCGGGGCACCGACCTGCCGCCCTGGTGGAACGCGCGGAGCACGCCGAGGGCCATCTGGTCGTTGGCGACGAAGACGGCCGTGCAGTCGGGCTCCTCGACCAGTTCCAGCCCGGCCCGGTAGCCGGCCTCGGCGGACCAGTCACCCCGGTGCAGCGGCGGCACCCGCCGCCCGGCCTCCCGCAGCGCCCCACGCCAGGCCAGCGCACGTCGTTCGGCGGCGAAGGACTCCGGCGGCCCGGCCACGTGCCACACCGTCCGGTGCCCGAGGTCGAGCAGGTGGTGGATGGCCTGCCGGGCCCCGTGCGCCTGGTCGGTGTCGACCACGCAGTAGCGGTCCCCGGCGTCGGAGTCGACGATGACGACGTGGACGCCCGGCGGCAGGACCACCGTCGCGGTGTCCAGCAGATGAACCTCCATGATGACGATGACGGCGTCGACGGCGAGTTCGCCGAGCCGGGTGAAGGCGCCGTCGACCCGGTCCTGGGTGGGGGAGGTGACCGGGATGAGGGTGATGACGTAGCCGGCCTCGGCGGCGTACGTGGCGATCGCCTCCAGGGTGCGGCTGTTGCCCGTGGTGGCCAACGTGAACAGCACGACACCGATGGCGCGGAACTCGCCGTACTTCAGGGCCCGCGCGGCGCCGTTGGGCCGGTAGCCGAGTTGCCGCATCGCGGTGAGGACCTGCTCACGGGTTGCGGGGACCACGCCCGGGTGGCCGGTCGAGACACGCGAGACGGTCTGGGCGGACACCCCGGCGAGGCGGGCCACGTCGGCCATCGAGACGCGGCGTCGACGCGGCGGGCGCGAACCGGTCCCGGGTGGACCGGCCGAGGTCTCGGGTGGCCGGATCGTGCTCATCCCGCTCCCTCCGGCGGTCCACGGTGCCCGGCGCCGACCTGGTGGTCATGTCTTGACGGGCCGATGGTCGGCTGACACTATCCCGGCACCCATGTTTACGTAAACATTGCCGGCCGGTGTCCGATGAGATCCCCTGGCATTCCTCCCCGGCGGTTGCGATGTTTGCGCGAACCTGGCCGCCCGGCCGTCGGCCAACGGCGCTCCGCACAACGAAGGAGACCCGCCCACCGTGAAGGGACACCCAGCGGTCCGACGGCTCGCCGCCGCCGTCACCACCGCCATCGTCACCGCCGGCACCGTCACCGCCGGCGCCGCCGTCACCCCCGCCGTCGGCGCGGCTCAGGCCGCCGCCGCGCAGGTCCCGACGGTCAGCGTCCGACCTGACCCGTCGTACCAGGGGCAGGAGTTCGAAGGCTGGGGCACCAGCCTGATCTGGTTCGCCAACGCCACCGGCGACTACCCGGTCGAGGTCCGCGAGAAGCTGGCCCAACTGGTCTTCGGCCCACAGGGTCTCAACCTCAACATCGCCCGCTACAACATCGGCGGCGGCAACGCCCCCGACGTCCCCGACTACCTGCGCCGTGGTGGGGCCGTGCCGGGCTGGTGGAAGGCACCCGCCGGCACCACCCGCACCGACAAGGACTGGTGGAACCCGGAGGACCCCAACCACTGGAACTGGGACGCCGACCAGACGCAGCGGTGGTGGATCGACCGGATCAAGAACGACATCACGCACTGGGAGACCTTCAGCAACTCGCCCCCGTGGTTCCAGACCGTCAGCGGGTACGTCTCCGGCGGATTCGACTCCACGAAGGACCAGATCAGGGCCGACAAGGTCGACGACTTCGCCACCTACCTGGTTCGGGTCACCGAACACCTGGAGAAGACGCACGGCATCACGGTCGACACCATCGACCCGCTCAACGAGCCGAACACCAACTACTGGGGCACCCGCCTGGGCGCCGACGGCAACCCGGTCGGCGGCCGGCAGGAGGGTGCACACGCCGGTCCTGAGCTGCAACAGCAGGTGATCCGCGCGCTGGCGAAGAAGCTGCGGGCCGCCGGCAGCGACACCGTCATCTCCGCCATGGACGAGACCAACCCCGGCACGTTCCTCACCAACTGGAACGCCTACGCCGACGACGTGCGTGGCGAGGTCGCCCAGCTCAACGTGCACACCTACGGCACCGGCCAGCGCACCGCCGTACGGGACATCGCCAAGGGCGAGAACAAGCCGCTGTGGATGAGCGAGGTGGAGGGTTCCTGGGGCAACGGCCACAGCCTCACCAACATGGCGCCCGGCCTCGGCATGGCCCAGCACATCATCGACGACCTGCGGGAGCTGGAGCCGTCGGCCTGGGCGTTCTGGCAGCCGGTCGAGGACTACGACAACATGAAACCCGGTGGCGAGTTCCCGCAGGGTTCCAACTGGGGCAGCATCCAACTGCCGTTCGACTGCACGGCCGAGGACACCCTGGAAACCTGCCCGATCTACACCAACACCAAGTTCCACACGGTGCGTAACTTCACCCACCACATCCGCCCCGGTGACCGGATGATCGCCGTCGACGACACCTCCAGCGTCGCCGCCGTCTCCGCCGACAAGCGGGCCACCGTCGTGCACGTCAACTCCGGCACCCAGGCCCGCAACGTCCGCCTCGACCTGTCGGCCTTCGGCACCGTCGCGCCCGACGCCACCGTCACCCCGGTGGTCACCAGCGCCGAGGGGGCGTTGCGCACCGGCACCCCGGTCGCCGTCCGGGACCGCGCGGCCAGCCTGCAGGTGCCCGCCCAGTCCGTGACGACGTTCCTGGTCACCGGTGTCTCCGGCGTCGCCAAGGACGCCGGGCTCATCCAGGACGGCCACGTCTACCGCCTCCGTGGCGTGCAGAGCGGCCGGTCCCTCGCCCCGTCCGGCAGCACCTCCGGCGCGGTGATCCGCACCGACGACCCGCTCAGCGCCGACCAGTTGTGGCGGCTGACCAAGCTCACCGGCGGGCAGAGCAACCGGGAACGTTACGCCCTCAGCACCGCCCGGGGGAACCGGCAGCTCGCCGTGATCGACGGCACCGTCACCCTGGTGCCCGCCGTGCCCGCACCCGCGCCGACGGCCCAGTGGATCCTCTCCACCACCGGAGACGGGACGTACACCCTGGTCAACGCCGCCACCCGGCGGCTGCTCGAGGTCGGCGGCCAGGCCACCCAGGACGGTGCCGCGGTGTCCACCTGGCTGGCCAACTCCGGCGTCAACCAGCGCTGGCGGATCGTCGACGAGACCGTCCTCGGCATCGAGCGCACCCAGGCGTTCACCGTGCCGGGTAAGGCGCCGACACTGCCGGCGACCGTCGTCCCGATCCGCCGGGACGGGCCCCGGGGGACACTGCCCGTGACGTGGCGACTGCCCGGCGCGTGGACCTGGCAGAAGCCGGGCACGGTCACCGTCATCGGTCGGGCCACCGACGTGCTCGGCCGCACCCACACCGCCCAGGCCACGGTCGTCGTCGACACCCTGGTCAGCACCGAACCGGGCCGGGCCAAGACCATCCCCGGCGGCCAACCGCAGCTGCCGGCCACGGTGACCGCGGTGGCCCGGGGCGGCGCGCGCGTCGACCGTCCGGTGACCTGGCAGACCCCGCCGGCCGGGACGTACGACACGGTCGGCGTCGTCACCGTCGCGGGGCAGGCCGACGCCGGTGACGGCCGGACCCTGCCGGCCACCGCCCGGGTCCAGGTCACCGCTCCGGTCGAGCGGAAGACCCCGACCGGTACGGTCACCGCCACCTTCACCGAACCGGGTTACTCCACGACCGGCCTGACCAACGGCAACCTCACCGACAAGGCCTGGTCGAACTGGAAGTCGGAGAACAAGAACACCAGCGACACGCTCACCGTCACCCTGCCCGAGCGGAAGACCCTCACCCGGGTCGTGACCCACTTCTACCGCGACGGCGGCGACAGCTACCCCGACACCCTGCGGGTGCAGGTCCGCGACCCGCAGGGCAACTGGGTCGACGCCGGGAATCCGGTCACCGTCCCGACCGGCACCCCGACCGGGCCCGTGGTCGAGGCCCCGGTGCCGCCCACCGTCACCGACGGGTACCGGATCGTGCTCACCGCGTACCCGAACCGGCACATGACCATCAGCGAGATCGAGACCTACGCGCACGGGCCCGGCACCTCGTCGGACGCCGGCGCCACCGCGATCCTGCTCGACGGCAAGCCGGCCGCCGGGTTCAACCCCGACCGCGGCACCGTCTACGTGGTGGCCAAGGGGGCGCTGCCGTCGGTCAGCGCGGTGACCGCCGACCCGTACGCCGAGGTGACGGTGCGCCAGGCCGACGTCCGCACCCGGACGGCGACCGTGACGGTCACCAGTGAGGACGGCTCGCGTACGCGCACCTGGTCGGTGCAGTTCCGGCGCTGATCCCGGCCCGTCCGCGCCCACCCGGGCGACCGGCTCGCGGGTCCGGTGGTGACCAGCACACCACCGGACCCGCGAGCGGGGCGGTCCAGGTGCACCAGGACGCACCCGCTGTCCCGCCGGGGCGTCCTGCACCACAACCAATCCACTCGGCCGCATCGAATACGGCATCCTGCGCCGTCCCGACGCCGCGACAGCCCAGAATGCCGCAACCGGCAAGCCCGATGGCGGCGCAAGCCGCAAGAAATCGGTCGTGAGTGTGCAGGCGCGGCAGGGTCATGGTCGGTCCGGGACGGTGTCCCTTGACCTCGGCCGGGGCAGTGCGGTGTGCAACGCCACCAGCGGGATGACCCCGACCGGATACCAGGCCAGGTCCACCGGGTCGAACTGCGCGCCCAGCACCAGTCGTGCCGCTGGGCTCCACGCCGACATCGCCGCCGGGACGCCGGTGAGCTGCGCGCACTCCACCGTCCAGCAGAACCCGACGGCGACCGCTCCGACCAGCAGCGGTGCCATGCGGGGTCGGAGGAAAAGCACCGCCGCCCACACCGACGAGGCGTACAGAGCGGTGCCCGAGTGCTGCCGCGGCACCCCGTGGTCGACGGCCCGGATCACCAGGCCGAGGGTCACGAACAGTGCCGCCGCCACCGCCGCCAGCAGGCGCAGCCGTCGCGGCGTGATCGGCACCCCCGGATGCTAGCCGCCCACCACGCCGAGCGGGAAACCGGTCAGGCGACCCGGGGAGCCGGCACGACTGGTAACGCCACCCGACGGGCTGCATCCGAGACGTCGCCGGTCTGGACGACCTCCGTCGCCTCCGGTGCCACCTCGCCCTCGACCGTCGTGCCGGCCGGCGGCACGCCGGCGGCCTCGATCATCTCCAGCAGCGCCCGCAGCCGGCCCGCCTCCTCGACGGCCAGCCGGAATGACCCCCGGCAGACGGCCCCGCGCCACAGCGACAGCACCACGGCCGACCGCTCCGGGTGGTAGCTGACCCGCATCATCCGATCGTCGCCCCGCAGATCGGTGAACAGGTCACCAACACCGGGCATCGGCAGCACCTCTCCCATCCACCAAGGATGCCCGAGGCGCGGTACCGGGGAAAGGTGGCGTCAGTCGGGCAGGCGGGGCATCTCCACCCCGGGAGCGCGGCCGAGCAGCGTGGCCCGGGTCAGCGCGGCGGCGCCGAACCGGTTGCGTACGGCGTCGACGGCCGCGTCGAGTTCGACACCCGGGTCGGGTGCGAACGGCAGCTCCGGCTGCACCGGGGCGTCGTCGAGGTTGCCGACCGAGAGCCCGACCAGGGTGACGCCCCGGCGGTCGATCTCCGGCAACGCGGCCCGCAGCAGCGTCCGAGCCGTGTCGAGCAGGGCGGCGGTCTGGGCGGTGGCCTTGCCCAGGGTGTGCGAGCGGGTGGCCCGGGTGTAGTCGGCGAACCGCAGCCGCAGTACCACCGTGCGGCCGGACCGGCCGGCGGCCCGCATCCGCCGGGCCACCCGGTCGACCAGGCCGGACAGGAGCGCGTCCAGATCAGCCGGGGTCCTCGGTCCGCCACCCAGCGCGTGCTGCGCGCCCATCGACGACCGGCGGCGGCCCACCTGCACCGGCCGGGGATCCCGGTTGTGGGCCAGGGCGTGCAGATGCCGGCCGGCGCCGCCACCGAGCAGCGACACGCACGTCGCCTCGCCGAGACGGGCGACCTGCCCGACGGTACGGATGCCCCGCTCGCGCAGCTTCGCCGCGGTGACCGGGCCGACGCCCCACAGCCGCTCCACCGGCAACGGGTGCAGGAAGCCGAGCTCGCCCTCGGGCGGCACCAGCAGCAACCCGTCCGGCTTGGCGACCCCACTGGCCACCTTGGCGAGAAACTTCGTCCGGGCCACCCCGACCGTGATCGGCAGGCCGACCCGCTCGCGGACCTCCGCCCGCAGCCGTACCGCGATCTCCAGTGGCGGGCCCACCAGCCGGCGCAGCCCACCCACGTCGAGGAACGCCTCGTCGATGGAGAGCCCCTCCACGACCGGAGTGGTGCGCCGGAAGATCTCGAACACGGCGCGGCTGGCCGCCGTGTAGGCGGCCATCCTGGGCGGCACGACGACCGCGTCCGGACAGAGCCGCCGGGCCTGCCGCCCGCCCATCGCGCTGCGCACCCCGCGCGCCTTGGCCTCGTAGCTGCACGCCAGCACCACGCCGCCGCCGACGATGACCGGCCGGCCGCGGAGCCGGGGGTTGTCGCGCTGCTCCACCGACGCGTAGAACGCGTCCAGGTCGGCGTGCAGGATGCTGGCCTCGGTCGACACGAACACATGTTCGCATGCCGCGCCGCTATCGCCGCGTTGACCTGCTCAAACGCCCTACAGGTCGAGGAATGGCGCGGCGTACGCGAACGCGCCGCGGATCTCCGGACGCCAGGCCGCCAGCGGGCGGGCCATGAAGTACGGCGGCTCCCACGGCCCCGGTGGGGTCACGCCCAGCTCGACCGCCGGCCGGAACCCGAACCGCGGGTAGTACTCCGGATGCCCGAGCAGCACGACCAGCGGCACGTCGAGGGCGTCGGCGGCGGCGAGCACGGCGTGCATCAGCGCCGAGCCCACCCCGTGGCGCTGCCGTGCGGGCAGCACACCGAGCGGGCCGAGACCGACGGCGACGGGCTCGCCGCCCACGGTGCCCCGGGTGCCCACCACATGCCCCACGACCTGGCCGTCGGGGTCGGTGGCGACGAGGGACAGGGCGGGCAGCCAGCCGGCGTCGGCGCGCAGGGCGTCGACCAGGGAGGCTTCGACGGGTACGCCGTCCGGCGCGCCCGACCGGGCGAAGGCGGCGGTGTGCACGGCGTGGATCGGCTGGATGTCGGCGGGGGTTTCACGTCTGATCAGCATCGAACCGGGATCCTGCCGGAGACGGCGGGTCGGCGGCCACGGGTTTTCGCAGACGGCGGGGGAGAGCGGCTCAGCCGACGGCGGTGGCCGACGGGGGAGCGCTGCCGCCCTGAGGTGCCTCACCGGTCATCAACGCGACGATCTCCGCCTGGTCGGTGGCCGACGGCAGACCCCACCCGGGCCGGTAGCCGTAGACCTCGTGCAGCGGCCTGGACGAGGTACGCCCGTCGAGAATCTCCACCGTGTCGGTGTCGATCAGCCCCGGGTGCGGCACCCCGCACGCCTCGGCCACCTTCACCAGATCCCGCCGTAGCGTACGCACGTAGTTGGCGGCCCGTACCGACTTCACCGTCGGGTCCAGTCCTCGGGCCAGCCACCGGTTCTGGGTGGCCACCCCGGTGGGGCAGGTGTCGGTGTGACACTTCTGCGCCTGGATGCAGCCGATCGCCAGCATCGCCTCCCGACCCACGTTGACCATGTCGCAGCCGAGCGCGAACGCGACGACGGCGTTGTCCGGCAGGCCCAGCTTGCCGGCCCCGACGAAGACCACGTCCTGGTGCAGCCCTCGCTCGGCGAAGGTCCGGTAGACGCGGGCGAAGCCCTGCTGGAACGGCAGTGACACCGAGTCGGTGAAGATCAGCGGCGCGGCGCCGGTGCCGCCCTCGCCGCCGTCCACGGTCACGAAGTCCACGCCGCGTCCGGTGTCGCGCATCAGTGTGGTCAGCTCCTCCCAGAAGGCGAGGTCGCCGACGGCGGACTTGATGCCCACCGGCAGGCCGGTCTCGGTGGCGAGCAGTTCCACCCAGTCCAGCAGGCTGTCGCAGTCGGAGAACTCGGCGTGCCGCGACGGGCTGACGCAGTCCTCGCCCACCGGGACGCCCCGGGTTTCGGCGATCTCCGCCGAGACCTTCGCGGCGGGCAGCAGCCCACCCAGGCCGGGCTTCGCGCCCTGGCTGAGTTTCACCTCCAGCGCCCGCACCGGTGCCCCGGCCACCAGCTCCTTGAGCCGGCCCAGGTCGAACCGGCCCCGCGAGTCCCGGCAACCGAAGTACGCGGTGCCGAGCTGGAAGATCAGGTCGCCGCCGTGGCGGTGGTACGGCGACAGCCCGCCCTCACCGGTGTTGTGCAGGCAGTCCGCCAGCGCCGCGCCCCGGTTCAACGCCGCCACCGCGTTGCCGGACAGGGATCCGAAGCTCATCGCCGAGATGTTGACCACCGACCGCAGCCGGAACGCCCCCGCCCGCCCGCGCGCCCGGCCGAGCACCTTCGCGGCGGGCAGGCGTACGTCGTGGCCCGCCTCCGGAGCGGACGGCGGCACGGCCCGGCCGAAGGTGCGGTGCTTGATGATCGGATAGCCGGGGGTGTACTCGACGTCGTTGTCCGTGCCGAAGCCGAAGTAGTTGTTCTGCTGCTTGGCCGAGGCGTAGATCCAGCGCCGCTGGTCGCGGGTGAACGGCCGCTCCTCGTTGTTGCCGGCGACGATGTACTGCCGTAGCTCCGGCCCGATCGATTCCAGCAGGTAGCGGGCCCGCCCGAGCACCGGGAAGTTGCGCAGCAGCGCGTGGTCGCGCTGGACGAGGTCGCGGGCGGCGAGGCCCGCGAGAGCGGCGGCGACGACGGGTACGGCTCGACCGGTCCACTTCATGCCCGGCACTCTTTTCCGGTTCCGCCGCCGGTCAAACAGCCCTGGTCAGCTCGGCGACTGGCTGATGTTGACCATCCAGGGGGTGCCGAAGCGGTCCGTGCACTGCCCGAACTCGTCGCCCCACATCTGCCGCTCCAGCGGCATGCTCACCACCCCGCCGGTGGAGAGCCGCTCCCACCAGCGGCGCAGCTCGTCGGCGTCGTCGCCGCTGAGGCAGACGCTGTGCGCGTTGCCGCGCCGCAGTTCCATGCCGGGCGGCATGTCCGCGGCCATCAGCACGTGCCCGCCGGCGGTGCGCAGCATGCCGTGCATGATCTGGTCGGCGAAGGCCGGGTCGTCGGTGCCGAACTCGCCGAACGTGGTCAGCGACAGGTCACCGCCGAACACCTGCTGGTAGAACTCCATCGCCTCGCGTGCGTTGCCGGCGAAGTTCAGATATGGGTTGAGCTGCGACGCCACCATGCCTCCTCGTTGTCGACGACCGTGGCCATCGTCGCACCGAGAGGTGCCGTGGCGGGGCTGGACCCGCTGGTCAGGTCACGACGAAGGCACCTGCCCGGGCGGCGACCGCCGCCGCCCGGGCCGCCTGCACGGCGCGGGCCGGGTCCGCGTCGGCGCGCAGCAGGAGCAGTTCGTGATAGACCGGCGCGGTGGCCGCGACCAGCAGCGCGTGGGCATCCGTGCCGGCGGGTGCCTCGCCCCGGTCCACCGCCCGCCGGACGACCACGGCGCAGCGCTCGTACCGGTCGGCCCAGAAGGCGCTCAGTGCGGCCGCGGCCGGCGGGGAGCGGAACGACGCGGCGATGAGCGCCCCGGTCAGTGGTGGCTCGGCGGTCAGCGCCTCGTGCACCTCCAGGTTGATGGCCGCCAGGTCGCCGGGCAGCGAGCCGGTGTCGCGGGGCTGCCAGTCGTCGCCGGTGGCCTCGGCGAGCACGTCGGCGAGGAGCCCTCCGACGTCGCGCCAGCGCCGGTAGACGGTCGTGCGGTGCACCCCGGACCGCTCGGCGACCGCGTCGACGGTCAGGGCGTCGTAGCCCCGCTCGACCAGCAGGGTGGTGACCGCGTCGAGGACCCGGCGGCGTACCTGGGCGCTGCGCCCGCCCGGCCGCCGGGACGGGCCTGGCGGGTCGGTGAGAGGGGTTGTCGGCGCGGGCGGATCCATGCCAAGATCTTATCGCAACTGATGTCGCTTTAAGGAGCTTGCCTGCTCCCTAGGGGCTCACGGCCCGCGCCCGGCGCGTCGCCCACCACCGACCGGGCGGAGACCCATGCCCACCCCCGATCGGCGTCCACCAACGGATCCGGCGGATCGGACCCGGGTGCGGGTCGCCTGCTCACTGCGTCGCTGACCCGTTGAGAAGGAGCGTCATGCCACCGATCGTCACCGAACTGCCCGTGGCCGGGCTGGGCGACGGCCCGTACGCGATCACCGTCGGCCCCGACGGCGCGCTGTGGTGCACGCTCGTGCACGCCGGGGCGATCGTCCGGCTCGCCCCCGGCGGCGACCTGCGCCGCCACGACCTGGACGACCCGGGCTGCGGGCCGGCGCTGCTCACGGCCGGCCCCGACGGTGCGCTGTGGTACACCCGGATGCGCGACCACCGCGTCGGCCGGCTCGCCCCGGACGGCACGGCGACCTCGTGGGCGGTGCCGGCCGCCGGCCCCTACGGCATCACCGCCGGCCGCGACGGGGCGTTGTGGTTCACCGAGATGGCCGCCGACCGGATCGGCCGGATCACCACCGACGGTGAGGTGTCCCACGTCGAGCTGCCCGTCACCGGCGGTATGCCGTCGATGATCGTCACCGGGCCCGACGACGCGCTCTGGTTCACCCTCAACCAGGCCGACGCCGTGGGCCGGGTCACCCTCGACGGCACAGTGGAGGTCCACCCCCTGCCGACGGTCGGGGCCGCGCCGGTCGGCGTCACCTGCGGCATCGACGGGGCGCTCTGGTTCGTCGAGATCGGCGCCGGCCAGGTCGGCCGGATCACCGTCGACGGCGAGGTCCGCGAATATCCGCTGCCGGACCGGTCGGCCCGGCCGCACGCGATCGCCGCCGACCCCGCCGGGGGCTGCTGGTTCACGCAGTGGGGCGGCAACCGGGTCGGCCATGTCACCGCCGAGGGTCGGATCGAGGAGTATCGGCTGCCGACGCCGGCCTCGGAACCGCACGGGATCACCGTCGCGCCCGACGGGGTCGTGTGGGTGGCGCTGGAGACCGGTGCCGTCGCCCGCGTCACCCGGTGAGCCGTGCCGGGGCGCGTCGCGTGGGAGGACCCGCCCGCTACCGGTCCGGATCGTGATCGACGGTGAGGGCGGCCAACAGCCCGGGATGGTCGGTCGTGCCGTTCATGCCGATCGGCCGGCGGCCGTCGACCGTGATGTCGGTGGTCACCACGATCTGCTGCACGCCGCCGTCGTCGACCCGCCGGTGGCCCGGGGGCACACAGGTCCGCACGTCGGGAGAGCCGCCGTCGCGCAGGTTCAGGTCGCCGCCGAGCACGGTGGGCAGGTATCCGGTGCGGCTTCGGATCTGCGGGACGACGCGGTCCATGAGATGGCGGCACTGCGCGAGGGCGACCGCCCGGTCGAAGGCGGCCAGGTGCGTGGTGCAGGCGTGGGCGACCCCGGGGGCGTGGATGCAGAGCCAGGCGCGCAGCTCGGGATCCCTGACGTCCTGTACCGGGTAGGTCCCGCTGAGGACCGTGTGCTTGACCTGCGGCACCGCGAGATGTGCCAGCAGCCCGATGCCGTACGGCTGCCCGTTGTGGCACCGGGTGACGTCCCCGCTGGGGCGGTCACCGGCGGCCTGGAACGCCGCCACGACCCTGCCCTCGGGGTGGACGCCCGCCAGCACGCGCTCCAGTGTGGGCACGTCGTCCTGGCAGATCTCGTTCAGCGTGACCAGGCGGGGTGCCTCGGCCCGGATCAGCTCGGCGGCCCGGGGCACCGCCCGGCCCGTGTAGCAGCCGGCACGACCGCTGTTGCACAGGTTCATCTGGAGTACGCCCAGCGAGGCCGAGCCGCTGCCGGCCGCCGACTCGGCCGGCAGCGCGGCGGCGGCGATCAGGCAGATGGCGGCCACGAGCCGCCGCAGCACGTCGTACGAGAAATCCGCCATGCACCCGCCCAGACTCGGTCGAGGCGAGTGTAGTCGGCGACCCGGGCGACTCCGCGCCGCTGCCGACGACAGGGGTGACACCGGAGAACGGGCACGGCTGTGTTCGAGCCGTCAATCGGTCGCGGTTTCGAGGTATCCGGTGAGACAGGCCAGTGCCGCGGCGGGGTCCTCTCCGTCTCCGTGCGGTCTGCGGAGGTCGTCGATGAAGGCGGCGACATCGGCGAGCGCCCACCACCGTCGGAAGAGGGCGATGCCGGCGGGATGGACGCTCCGGCCGGTCGCCTGGGCGTACCTGGCCAGCACCTCGTCGTCGTCGCCGGCCTGGCCGACACCGATCAGGCTGGCGAACGCCGTGGTGAGCAGCCACAGGTCCCGCTCCGGTGGGGCGATCTGCACCGTTGCCCAGTCGAGGAGCCGCGGCCCTCTCGGTGTCCGGATGACGTTGCCGGGGTGCGGCTCGCCGTGGGTGACCACCCAGCCCGGTGCCGTGGCACGGACGGCACCGACCAGGCGGTCGAAGTCGGCCAGCCACCGCTGGACCCGCCCGGCGTGGCGGGCCAGCAGGTGGCGGGCCGGCTCGGCGTGTGGTCCGCCGGTCCACGGCCGGCTGATCTCGCACAGTGCCTCGTGCAGCCGGTTGCGGCCAGGAAGCCGCAGGTCGGCCCGGGGGGCGAGGTGGGCGACCACGGGGGTGGCGCGATGCACCTCGGCGAGCAGGTAGACCATCTCGGCCAGGTCCGCACGCCGGTGCGGGCCGAAGTCGCCGGCGGTTCCGTCGAGCATCGGGAACGCCGACAGGGCGTACCGGGGGGTGAGCCGCCGCAGCACCGCGCCGTCGGTGGCCGGCATCGGCGGTACGACGACCTCGAGACCGGCGTCGCGGTGCAGGGCGAGTGCGGTGGCGAACGACCGTCGCAGACGGTCGAAGACGTCCTGCCGGGCGGCTTCGTCGGCGCCGAGGTCGTCGGCCTTGGCGAACCAGACGGTTCCGTTGCACTCGGTGACCGACCAGTGGTAGCTGCCCGCCCCCACCGGTAGGTACTCGGCCGAGCTCACCGCGAGAGCCCAGCCGTCGGTGAGTGCCGCGATCAGTTCGTCCCCGGTCAACCCCGTCGGCTCGTCACGCATGAGAGCCGATCCTGCCCGTTCGTCCCGGCGACCCGTAGCTGTTTTCCGGTCGGCTGTCGTCAGCCGGCGAAGCGGTCGCACGCCTGCCGCAGGTGTCGCCGGGTCTGCTGCGTGCCGAGGTGTCCCGCGCCCTCGACCACGATCAGTTCGGAGCCCGGCCAGGCGCGGTGCAGCTCCCACGCGGTGGTCAGTGGGCTGCCCAGGTCGAGTCGTCCGTGGATCAGCACGCCGGGGATGCCGGCCAACCGGCCGGCGTCGCGGATCAGTGCGCCCTCCGCGAGCCAGGCCCCGTGCGCGAAGTAGTGGGCGCAGATCCGCACCATCGCCGCGCGGGCTGGCGCGGGCCGGTCAGCGTACGGGGTGCCGACGCCCTCGGCCGAGACCACCGTGTCCTCCCACGCGCACCAGTCGTGGACCGCCCGGTCCCGCACCGCCGGGTCCGGATCCGCCAGCAGCCGGGCGTACGCGCCGACGACGTCGCCGTGCCGGTCGACGCCGGCCCCGGCGAGGAACCGTTCCCACTGCTGCGGGAAGAACCGGCCCACGCCCCGGTACAGCCAGTCGATCTCCGATCGCCGGGTGCTGGTGACGGCGGCGATGACGATCTCCGAGACCCGTTCCGGGTACCGCTCGGCGTACGCCAGGATCAACGTCGATCCCCACGAGCCGCCGTGCAGCAGCCAGCGGTCGACGCCCAGGTGAGTCCGCAGCACCTCCATGTCGGCCACCAGGTGGTGGGTGGTGTTGTGCCGCAGGTCGGTCATCGGGTCGGCGGCGTGCGGGGTGCTGCGACCGCAGCCGCGCTGGTCGAACAGGATCACCCGGTAGCGGGCCGGGTCGAACAACCGGCGGACGCCGGTCCCGCAGCCCGAGCCCGGTCCGCCGTGGACGACCAGGGCGGGCTTGCCGGCCGGGTTACCGCAGACCTCCCAGTACACGCGGTGGCCGTCGCCGACGTCGAGCATCCCCTGGTCGTACGGCTCGATCGGCGGATACCACTCGTCCATCGTCAGACCTCCCCGGCAGATGCGACAGTGCTGTTACATTACGGCACATGCCCTCCGTTCACGGCCCCGCGCTGCTCGGCACCCGGCTGCGTCATCTGCTCGAACTGCTCGACCGCGACGTGGCCGCGGTCTACGCCGACCTGGGCCTGCCCGGCTTCCGCCCCCGGTACACCCCGGTGCTGCGCGCCCTGGCCGACACCGGTCCGGCGGCCATCCGGGCGCTGGCCGTGGCCACCGGCGTCACCCACTCCGCCGCCAGCCAGACGGTCGCGCAGATGGCCAGGGACGGGCTGGTCACGCTCGTCCCGGGGGCGGACGCCCGGCAGCGGGTGGTGCACCTCACCGCGCGGGCCCGGTCGCTGCTGCCGATCCTGGACGCCGAGTGGGCCGCCACCGCGACCGCGGCCGAACGCTTCGAGGCCGAGCTGTCGTACCCGCTGAGCCGGCTCGTCGACGAGGCGGTCGCCGCCCTGCGCCGGCGTCCGATGCGGCAACGGATCGCCGACGTCGCGCCCCACCTCACCGCACCGGGGGCCGGCGTGGGCTGACCGGCGGCGACCCCGACCCGCGGGACGCCCGAACCGGTTCGTCGGCACGGCTGTCCGAACGCCGGGAAAACAACCGATGCGCCGATGGCCCCGATCATCGTCCGGGTGAGAATGATCAGCGTGCCACTGATCCTCGACCGCTCCCGGCAGACCGGGGGGACCGCAGCGTGACCGCCGACTGGCAGCTGTCCGGTTACACGCCCGTGCGCCAGCTCGGTGCCGGGGCGTCCGGCCGTGTCCTGCTCGCGACCCACGACGCGAGCGGCGTACCCGTCGCCATCAAGTACCTCAACAGTTCCGTCGGCGACGACCCGTCCTTCCGGTTGGCGTTCCGACAGGAGGCACTGCTGCTCGTCGAGGTCGACGACCCGCACGTCGCCCGGCTCTACGAGTACGCCGAGTCAGCGCTGGGCGCGGCGATCGTGATGGAGCTGGTCAACGGGGTGTCGCTGCGGCAGATGCTGCGGACGCACGGCCCCACCGAGCCGGAGGCGGCGCTCTGCGTCCTCAAGGGCTCCCTTGCCGGGCTGGCCGCCGCCCACCGTCGGGGCGTGGTGCACCGCGACTACAAGCCGGAGAACGTGCTGGTCGACGTCGACGGGCGCAGCAAGCTGGCCGACTTCGGCATCGCCGTGCAGGTCGGCCGGGGCGACGGCGCCTCGGTCAGCGGCACGCCCCGCTACATGGCGCCGGAGCAGTGGATCGGGGCACCGGCCAGTCCCGCCTGCGACATCTACGCCGCCACGGCCACTTTCTACGAGTGCCTCACCGGTCACCCCCCGTACGACGGTGGTGATCTGTTCACCCTCCGGGACCAGCACACCTACGCGCCGGTTCCGCTCGATCCGGCACCCCCGCCCGTGCACGACCTGCTGCGCCGCGGTATGGCGAAGCGGCCGATCGAGCGGCCCCAGAGTGCACACGCCTTCCTGGCCGAGCTGGAGCGCGCCGCCGTGGCCGGGTACGGTGCGCACTGGGAGCAGCGGGGCCTGCGACAGTTGGCCCGACGTGCCGCGCTGCTCGCCGCGGTGTTTCCGTTCCCCGACGGCGCCGGTGGCGCCACCAGCGTCGCGACCACGAGGGTCGGCCTGTCGCGGTTGCTGCCGCGACGCGGCAGCAACCGCGCCGCGCTGCTGGGCAGTGGACTCGTGGCGGCCCTGCTGCTCGGCGGGGTCGGCATCACCTTCGCCTCCCGCAACCCTCCCGAGCTGGCCCTCGTGGACGGCAAGCCCGCGCCTCGCGTCTCGGTGCTCGCCACGGTCGACCCGACGCTGCCGGTGGCGGCGCCACCCATCACCGCCGTGTCGCCGAGCCAGAGCCCGACCTCCACGCCGAGCCCGACCGGGCCGGCGTCGGCCAGCCCGCCGACCGTGCGGGTGCAGTCGGCGACCGCGACCCCCAGCCGGGACCGTACCGAGCCACCTCCGCGGCCGAGCCCTCCGCCGAGCACCAGTACGCCCCCGCCGGCGGACGTCACCGCGCCCGTCGTCGGCAAGCCGGACGTCAGCCCCACCGTCCTGTATCCGGGTGACTGCGTGTTCGGTGAGCAGTCCAGCACGGTCACCGCGACCGCGTCCGACGACCGCACCACCGCGGACGAACTGCGGCTGTTCCTTCGTTACCAGGTGGACGGTGCCGTGCAGACCGTGCGGATGACGAGCACGGGCGGTGGCGCCTTCCGCGGCACCTTCGGTGAGCTTCCGGCCCCGGAGTCGACCACCCGCATCCCGGTCGAGGTCGTCGCCGTCGACGCCGCCGGTCATGTGTCGGCCCCGGCCGGCCCGATGCACGTGTCGCTCCGGTCGGACTGCCCCATCGGCTAGGCGACCCGGTGCGACAGTTCCCAACCGAAGGGGGCGCCGGACCGACCGGACCGGGCGAGCCGACCGTGCACCTCGGCGTGCCTCACGGCACCGCCGGCGAGACGGTGCGGCTGGGCCCGGCCGGCGAGACCGTACGCCTGGGCCCGGCCGGCGGCCCCGGCGCGTCCGGCGAGACGGTGCGGCTCGGCGCGTCCGGCGAGACGGTACGCCTGGGCACCACCGGTGACACGGTGCGGCTCGGTGACGACCCGACCGGCTGGTTCGACGGAGCCGATCGCACCGTCGGCCTCGACGTGACCTGGCCGGATGCGGCTACCCACCCCGCACCGCCCGGCCGGCCCTGGGCCGGGTACCCGGAG
>NZ_SMJY01000051.1:0-30347 GCF_004348355.1 Micromonospora sp. KC721
GAGGTGCCGCACCGCGTACGCCAGCACCGGGGTGGGCAGCGGGCGGGGCAGCAGCAGCGCCGGGCGGCCCGCCCCGCTGGCCACCTGCGCGGTGCGCTCGGCGAACGCCCGGGAACCGTGCCGGGCGTCGTACCCGATCACCAGCGGACCCTCGCCGCCCTGAGCGGCGAGCCAGGCCACCAGCCCGGCCGCGGCTTTGGTGACCACCGCGAGGTTCATGCCGTTGGGGCCGGCCCGCAGCGGGCCACGCAGCCCGGCGGTGCCGAAGGTCAGCGGCCCGGCGAACCGGTCGGCCAGCTCCGGCGCGGTGCCTGGCAAGCCGTCGAGCACCGTCCGGAGTTCGTCCCGGCTGGCCGGGTCGGGGTCGTCGTCCAGCCAGCGCCGCGCCTGGTCACGAAGGTCGTCAAGGTCAGTGGTCTCCGCCGCCATTGCCCCTTGATAGCACGGCGGCGGATCACCACGTCCCGGCGGCCTCGGCTCAGCCGGCCGCCGTGAGCTGGAACGACCGCACCATCTCGTCGAAGATCGGCTTGCTCTCGCCGAACTTCGCGTCGTTGGAGGTCAGGTAGAACGAGTACGCCTTGCCGTCATGCACGACCCCGCGCCATACGCCATGCCGCTTGGTCCCGCCGTTGCCGCAGGTGTACTCGAGCTGCGCCGCCGGCTTACCAGCCAGCTCCTCCGCGGTCATCGACACCTGCTCGTACGGCCTGGCGCACGACTTCGACCGGCTCTTGAGCCCGTCCTCGGCGACCTCGGCCCAGCGGTTCGAGGTGGTGCCGAACCGCTCGACCAGCACCCTGACCTTGCGGCTCGCGTCCTCCGGGTCGACATAGTCGACCCAGTCGCCCGCGCTCTTACGCTCCCAACCCTTGGGGACCAGAACCCGCAGGCCCTTGCCCGAGTGCTCCTGCATCTCGGGCAGGGCGTTGGCGGCCGGCCCGCCCGCCTGGGGTTTCTGCGCGGTGGGCGGTGCCGGGTCGTCCCCGCCGGCCAGCGCCAGTACGCCGAGCAGCAGCACCACGGCCAGGCCACCGGCCGCCGCGAGCTGCGTCCGGCGGGACCAGCCCCGGACCGTGGTGACCAGCCGCCCGCCGGCCGCCTTCGCCCGGTCCACGGCTCCACCTGCGCCGGCGGTGGGGGTGGCCGGCGGCGTGGTCCACGGCTGGCCGGTGCCGGGCACCGACCACTGGCCACCCCCGTACACCGGCTGGGTGGCGTCGGGCGAGCCGCTGCTCGCGTACACCCGTTGGGTGGTGTCGGCACTGCCGCCGCCGATCCGTTGGGTGGCGTCCGGGTGGCCGGCGCCGATCCGTTGGGTGGCGTCCGGGTGGCCGGCGCCGATCCGTTGGGTGGCGTCCGGGCTGATCCGTTGGGTGGCGTCCGCCGCCCTGCCGTACGTGCCGCCCTTCGGTCCGGTCGGCGTGGGCATCGCCCCGGTCGGCGTGTCCAACGGGTTGGCCAGCGCGTCGGCGCTGGTGTCGTCGAGCCCGGCCGACGGGGTGGCCACCGCCGGCTTCGGCTTCTCGCCCCGCCGCAGCGCGGCCAGCCGGTCGGTCAGCGACTCGCCCGGGGCGAGCATCGCCCGGCCGCCGATCTGCCCGCTGGGCTTCGGCTCCGACTTCGGCTCGATCAGCGCGGGCGGTTTCGAGGGGCGCTGCACCGGCACCACCGCGTACGGGTCGGTGACCGAGTTCACCGCCGTCGCCGTGCTGGTCAGCGGCCCGGCCAGCAGCTCGCGGAGCATGGCACGGGCGGTGTGCACGTCCAGCCGGCGGCCCGGGTCCTTCTCCAGCAGACCCATCAGCACCCGCGTCAGCGGCCCGCTGCGCTGCGGCGTGGCCGGCGGGTCCTCGACCACGGCGTGCATCGTCTCGATCGGGTCGCCCTTGTCGAACGGCGGTCGGCCCTCGACCGCCGTGTACAGCGTCACGCCGAGCGAGAACAGGTCACTGGGCGGGCCGAAATCCTGCCCCATGGCCCGTTCCGGGGAGATGAAGTGCGGTGAGCCGAGCACCATGCCGGGGGTGGTGAGCTGGACGTCGGTGGGCATCCGGGCCACCCCGAAGTCGGTCAGCACGCAGCGGCCGTCGGTGCAGATCAGCACGTTGGCCGGCTTGACGTCGCGATGCAGCACACCGTTGGCGTGCGCCACCTCCAGCGCGCCGAGCAGCGCGATGCCGATCTTGGCGACCGCCCGGGGCGCCACCGGCCCGTCCTCGATCACCATGTCGGCGAGGCTGCGCGCGTCCAGCAGCTCCATCACGATCCACGGCCGGCCACCCTCGGTGACCACGTCGTACACCTGGACCACGGCCGGGTGTTGAATGGCCGCGGCGGCCCGCGCCTCGCGCAGGGTCCGCTCGTACATCGCGTCGCGGTCGCTGGGGGCCAGCCCCGGCGGGAGGATCACCTCCTTGACCGCGACGTCCCGCCGCAACAACGTGTCTGTGGCACGCCACACCGTGCCCATGCCGCCGTTACCCACCGCCGAACGCAGCGAGTAACGGTCACCGATGGTGGTGCCGGGTGCCGCGCGTCCGTCGGGGGGACTCACTGGTCCGCCGCTCCAGGTCGGGATCTGAGTCACAGAAAAGCCACCGGGAAGTCGAGGGGGCTGGGACACAACCTCTCTATCTTGCTGGTTCCGACGCCCGATGCGAAACCCGACGCGGCGGTCGTTTGCCTACCGGACGGTACGTGCGCGGCAGCTCACCAAGCGTCCACCGGGGTGTGCGGTATCCCTCACCCACCGGTTCGGCCCGCCGTCCTACCATCCGGTAATGAACGAACCGCGGTCGAGCGAGTCCGGCTTCCCCATCAAGGGCGTCTACACGGCGGCCGACCTTCCGGCGGACCTGGAGACCCGGCTGGGTGGGCCGGGCGAGTACCCGTACACCCGCGGCGTCTATCCGACCATGTACACCTCCCGTCCGTGGACGATGCGGCAGTACGCCGGCTTCGGTACCGCCACCGAGTCCAACGCGCGGTACCACCAGCTGCTGCGGGCCGGCACGATGGGTCTTTCCGTCGCCTTCGACCTGCCCACCCAGATGGGCTACGACTCCGACGACCCGATCGCGCACGGCGAGGTCGGCAAGGTCGGCGTGGCCATCGACTCGATCGAGGACATGCGGCTGCTCTTCGGCGGCATCCCGCTGGACAAGGTCTCCACCTCGATGACGATCAACGCGCCCGGCTCGGTGCTGCTGCTGCTCTACCAGCTCGTCGCGGAGGAGTCCGGGGTGCCCGGTTCGGCGCTCAACGGCACCATCCAGAACGACATCCTCAAGGAGTACATCGCCCGGGGGACGTACATCTTCCCGCCGAAGCCCTCACTGCGGCTGGTCGCCGACACGTTCGGCTACTGCCGCACGGAGGTGCCGAAGTGGAACACCATCTCCATCTCCGGCTACCACATGGCCGAGGCCGGCGCGTCACCCGCGCAGGAGATCGCGTTCACCCTGGCCAACGGCATGGAGTACGTCCGGGCCGCGCTCGCCGCCGGCCTGGCGGTGGACGACTTCGCGCCCCGGCTGTCGTTCTTCTTCGTCGCCCGGACCACGCTGCTGGAGGAGGTCGCCAAGTTCCGCGCCGCCCGGCGCATCTGGGCCCGGCTGATGCGCGACGACTTCGGCGCGCGGAACCCGAAGTCGATGATGTTGCGGTTCCACACCCAGACCGCCGGCGTGCAGCTGACCGCGCAGCAACCCGAGGTCAACCTGGTCCGGGTGGCGATCCAGGGACTCGGCGCGGTGCTCGGCGGCACCCAGTCGCTGCACACCAACAGCTTCGACGAGGCGATCGCGCTGCCCACCGAGAAGGCGGCCCGGCTGGCGCTGCGTACCCAGCAGGTGCTCGCGTACGAGACGGATCTGACCGCCACCGTCGACCCGTTCGCCGGGTCGTACGTGGTGGAGGCGATGACCGCGGAGATCGAGGCCGCCGCCACCGAGCTGATGGGGCGGGTCTTCGACCACGGCTCGGCGGTGGACGCCATCGAGGCCGGCTTCCAGAAGCGGGAGATCGAACAGTCCGCGTACCGGATCGCCCAGGAGATCGACTCGGGTGAGCGGGTGGTGGTGGGGCTCAATCGGTTCACCGTCGAGGACGACGAGCCGTACGAGCCGCTGCGGGTGGATCCGGCGATCGAGACGACCCAGGCCGAGCGGTTGGCCACGCTGCGCGCCGAGCGGGACACCGGTGCCGTCGAGCGGGCCCTGGCCGAATTGCGCGCCGCCGCCGAGGGCACCGCGAACGTGCTCTACCCGATGAAGGATGCGCTGCGGGCGAAGGCGACCGTGGGGGAGGTCTGCGGGACGCTGCGGCAGGTCTGGGGGACCTACCGTCCGAGCGACCGCTTCTGACCTGGGGTTACCGTCCGTGACGGGTCGGTCGGCACCGCTCCCTGGTCGGTCCGGGTCCGGCGGCTTCGCTGCCGGCGGACGCGGACCGGTGGGTGGGGGCGTGTGGCCGCCGACTCGGGCGGGTAACCCGAACGGGTGAACCGGACGGACAGCGTGTCCGGCCGGGCACGGGACGCGCGTGTCACCGTCGGGAGTCGCCCGGCTGCCGTGCGTCGTCGGCTAATTGTCGGAGCAGCGGTTGATTCGGGCGACTAATGCGACAATTCGGTTACGGTCGTGAATTCGGAGCCGATTTCGCGACCGCCAATAACCGGTTACGCGTTGTAGGAGGTGGGGGGCAGATGACGGCGTTCGACCGCGATCTACCTGCTGTCCCGCAGATATTCGAGCCCTCCCACCAGGGCTTACGTGACGCTGTGCGCTCCGATCGCTACCGTAACGAGGTTGCGCAGCGTCACCGTCGGAGGTCTAGGCTGTCTGCTGTCCTTCCCGATGATCCATCCATTCCTAGTGATCGAGAATTCGACGTGACGAGTGCGTTGACGCTGCCGAACGGCGGCCCGCTGGCGTCGTCCTGGCCGGAGGCGCCGTCCGGTTCCCAGCCCCTGCCCTTCGACCTGGATCATCTGCTCGCCCTGCGGGTACCCGGACTCATCGCCACCCGGCGTCACCTGCACTCCCACCCGGAACTCTCCGGTGCGGAGTTCGAGACGGCGGCGCTGATCGCCCGGGAACTCACCCTGGCCGGGCTGCACCCGCGGCTGCTGCCCAAGGGCAACGGCGTCATCTGCGACATCAACGGTCGCCCGGACGGGCCGATCATCGCGCTCCGCGCCGACATCGACGCGCTGCCGCTGGCCGACGTCAAGGACGTGCCGTACCGCTCCACGGTCGACGGGGTCTGCCACGCCTGCGGTCACGACGTACACACCACGGTGATGCTCGGCGTCGGCATGCTGCTGGCCCAGCTCGCCGACGCCGGCCAGCTCGACGGCCGGGTCCGGTTGATCTTCCAGCCGGCCGAGGAGATCCTGCCCTGCGGCTCGCTGGAGGTGATCGAGGCCGGCGGCCTGGAGGACGTGGTCCAGATCTTCGCGGTCCACTGCGACCCGAACCTGCCGGTGGGCAAGGTCGGGTTGCGGGTCGGCCCGATCACCGCCGCCGCCGACAACGTCACCGTCCGGCTCACCGGCCCGGGTGGCCACACCGCCCGTCCGCACCTGACCGTCGACCTCGTCGACGCGCTCGGCCGCCTGGTCACCGAGGTGCCGGCCCTGGTCAGCCGCCGGGTACCGGCCAACAGCGGGCTGCTGCTGGTCTTCGGCCACGCCTCGGCCGGCACCCAGTACAACGTCATCCCGTCCGAGGCGCACGCCTCCGGCACCCTGCGGGTGATGGACCGCGACACCTGGGAGCAGGCCCCGAAGATCGTCGCTCAGGTCGTCCGGGACGTCGTCGCGCCCACCGGCGCCACCGTCGACCTGGAGTACCTGCGTGGCCGGCCGCCGGTCAGCAACGACAGCCGGGCCATCCAGATCCTCACCGCCGCCACCGCGGCGGCGCTCGGCCCCGAAGGGATCGCCGAGACGCCACAGAGCATGGGCGGCGAGGACTTCTCCTGGTACCTGGAGCATGTCCCCGGCGCGTTGGCCCGCCTCGGCGTCGGCCGTTCCGGGCCCAACGTGGACCTGCACCGGGCGTCGTTTGACGTCGACGAGCGGGCCATCCCCGCCGGGGTACGGCTCATGGTGCAGACCGCGCTGAAGGCACTGGCGGCGACGCGTCAGTAGCCGAGCCGGCCGAGAGCGGCCCGCCGGAAGCGGGCGGGCCGCCGGCCGCCGTCGTCGCCGCCCGCCGCCACCGGCGGCGCACCGCCAGCACCAGCAGCACGGGTACGCCGAGCGCCAGCAGCCAGGGCAGCAGCGCCCCCAACACGGTCGCCAGGACGCCCATCGAGGCGACGAAGGCTTGCCAGCCGGCACGCAGCCCGACCAGGAAACCCGTCCCGGTCGGCTCGTCCGGCGTGGCGGCCTCCCCGCCGACGAAGGTGACCGTGACGGTGGAGAGCGCGGTCAGGTCCGCCAGCCGCCGCTTCCTCGCCTCCAGCGAGGCGAGGTCAGCCTCCCGCCGGGCCACCTCGTTCTCCAACGACACCAGATCGCCGATCGAGGTGGCCCGGGAGAGCAACCTGCGGGCGCTGTCCACCCGGGCCCGCTGGGTGGCGATCCGGGCGTCCAGGTCGACGGTCTCCTCGGTGACGTCCTGGGTCCGTACCTCCCGGTGCTGCTGCCGGCCGTAGGCGGCCAGCTCCTCCACGAACCCGGTGAACCTCGCGGCCGGCACCCGCAGTTCCAGCTCCGCCTCCGCGTCGGCGTCCACCCCGCGCCGCTGGTCCCCGCCGACGAATCCGCCGGCCGCGGTCGCGGCGGCCACCGCCCGACGGGCCGCCGCGTCGACACCCTTGCGGGCCGAACCGTCCACGTCGTCCACCTGCACCCGCAGCGTTCCGGTGTAGACGATCGCCCGCTGGTCGACCCGCAGGTCCGGGGCCCCGGCACCGGCCGACCCCGGCTCGCCGGCCGCACCCACCGCCGCCCGGCCGGCCGGCGCGTCGGCGGCCCCACCCGCGGCCGCGTCGCCGGCCGGGCGCCCCGCCGCCGACTCGGTCCCGCCGGAGTCATCCGACGCACTGCAGCCGACCAACAACGACACCGCCAGTGCCAGCGCCCATCCGGCGCCGGCCCGTCCTCTTCGTCCCATGCTCCCCGCTCCGTCCTTCCGACCCCGGCCGACCCGGGGCGATAGCTGGGACGCGGCGCGGTCACCCGGCGGTTCCGGCAGACTGCGACGAGGACGTCACGATTCGATGATCGAGGAGTCACGATGCAGGTCACCAAGTACCCCCACTCCTGCCTCCGGGTCGAGCACGACGGTGGGGTGCTGGTCGTCGATCCCGGGGTGTTCGCCGACGCGGCGGCGGCGTTGGACGGGGCGGACGTGGTCCTCGTCACCCACGAGCACCCGGACCACGTGGACGTCGAGGCGCTCACCCGTCGGCTGGAGAAGAACGCCGTACCGGTGCACGGCCCGGCGTCGCTCGCCGCTGTTCTCGGCGACGCGGCCGAGGCGCTCACCCCGGTCACGCCCGGCGACACCTTCACCGCCGCCGGCGTGCCGGTACGCGCCGTCGGCGGCCGGCACGCCGTCATCCATCCCGACATCCCGGTCGTGGAGAACATCGGCTACCTGCTCGACGGTCGGGTCTACCACCCCGGCGACGCGCTGCACGTCCCGTCCGACGTCGAGGTGGACACCCTCTTCGCCCCGATCCACGCGCCCTGGTCGAAGTTCGCCGAGGTGGTCGACTTCATCCGGGCGGTCGCCCCGCGCCGCGCGTACGCCCTGCACGACGGGCTGCTCAACGCCAACGGCCTCGGTGTGCTCGACCGTCAGTACGCCGCGCTGTCCCGGACCGACTACCACCGCCTCGAACCCGGCACCCGAATCGACGCCTGACCGTGACCGCGCTCCCGTCCGAGGTGGTCCAGCGGCTGTACCGTACGCCGCCGGACAAGTTCGTCGCCGCCCGCGACGCCGCCGTCGCCGAGGCCCGGCGAGCCGGTGACCCCGCCGGCGCCCGCCGGATCGCCCGACTGAAACGCCCCACGGTGGCGGCCTGGCTGGTCAACCTGCTCGCCCTGGAACGCCCCGAGCTGGTCGCCGACCTGACCCAGCTCGCCGAGGCGCTGCGCACCGCCCAGCGTGACCTGAAGGGGCCGAAACTGCGGGAACTTTCCGCCCAGCGGCGTGCCGTGGTCGCTGCCCTGGTCACCGAGGTGCGCCGGATCGCGGCCAGGACCCCGGGCGCGCCCGCGGCGGCCCGGCTGCCGCTGGCCGAGGTGGAGTCCACCCTGCACGCCGCGCTCGCCGACGCCGAAGTGGCCGAGCAGGTGCGCTCCGGACAACTGCTGCGGGCGGCGCACTATGCCGGGTTCGGCGAGGTGCCCCGCCCTCAACTGCGGCTCGTTCCCACCGGGGAGGAGGCGGCCGGCGTACCGGAGAAGGAGACCGACACCGGTGACGCGCGGCGTGCCCGCGACCAGCGGGCGGCGGTGCGGGCCGAGCGGGCCGAGCGGGCCAGACGGCGGCGGGCGCTGGACCGGGAGTTGGCGTCGGCGCACACCGAGCAGCAGCGGGCGGAACGTGAGCTGGACGGCGCGGCGGTGGCCGAGCGGGACAACGCCGCCACCCTCGACCGGATCGAGGCCGAACTGGCCGAACTGGAACGCCGCCGGGCCGTCGCCGAGCAGGAGCTGAGCCGGTCGAAGCTGGCCCGGCGCGGCGCGGAACGCACGCTCACCGCGGCCCGGCGCCGCACCGGCGAGGTGCAGGCGGCGATCGAGGCGTTGGACGCCGAAGAGGAGGATGCCGCCGACGACGACGGCGAGGCAGACTGAGCGCGATGGATGCGTTCAACGGACGGTGTCGATGACCCCGGAACAGGTGGCGACCGCCAGCAAACCGGCCGTGCTCGAACTGGGGGAGGCGTTCAGCCGCTGCCCCGGCACCCTGCGTCGGGCCCGGCTGCTCGGCATCTCCGGCTGGGCCTTCTACATCACCGGCCGGGCCGGCGCGCTCGGTGACGTCCGCGCCGAGACGGCCGCCGCCGCGATCGGGTTCATCGCGCCGGAGGCCGTCGCCGACGGGTGGGACGCCGCCGCCCGGGTGGTCCGCCCGATCGAGGTGGCCACCGGCAACCTCGCCGAGTGCTGCCGCTGGGGTGCCCAGCACCTCGACCACCTGCCCGGCACGCCCCGGCTGGCCACGCTGCTGGACCGGGTCGTCGCCGGCGCGGACGCCACCGGGATGCCGCTCTTCGCCGCCTGGCGGGCGATGCCGGTGCCGGTGCCGGAAAACGCCGCCGGGGCGCGGGCGGCTGCCGGGCTGCTGCTGCTCCGTGAGCACTTCACCGGCGCGTACCTGCTGGCCGTGCGGGCCGGCGGGATGACACCGCTGGAGGCGGTACTGGCCGGGCCGGAGGGGGAGGCCGGCGCGACCGCCTGCGGCTGGTCCCCGCCGTACCCGCCGGTGGGGCCGCTGGTGCGGCGGCGGCTCTGGGCCGAGGCGATGACCGACCGGCTGGTGTCGGCGGCGTTCCGGGTGCTGCGACCGGGGGAGGGCGCGGAGCTGGTGGAACTGCTCGCCGCCACCCGGGCCGGGCTGCGGGCCGCCGATCAGTGACCGGCCGTGGTGGCGGTAAGGGCCGGTGCGGGCCTCGCGCGAGGACAAATGCCTACGATCAGCACGCGGGACGCCGCGGCGAGTCGCAGCCGGGCGGCGACGCTGCCTCGACCGGCGATAAATGAGCGGCGCCCGGCCCGCCCGCCTGCCAGGATGCGTGCCGTGACGCTCCCCGCCGGCTGGACCGCCCGCCGCCCCACCCTCGACGACGTTCCGGCGATCCTCGCCGTGGTGCACGCCGCGGACACCTTCGCCATCGGCTACCCGGACTTCGACGCCGAGGACGTCCGGTCCTTCCTCACCGCCCCCTTCTTCGACCCGGCCCACGACTCCTGGCTGGTCAGTGACCCCGACGGGCGGATCGTCGGCTGGACGTTGATCGACAATCCGACCGGCGTCGGGCGGGAGTTCCTCGACGTGTACGTCGATCCCGAGCGGGCCGCCCCGGTTCGTGCGGCGCTGCTCGCCCGGGTGCTCGACCGGGTCGCCGAACGGGCCAGCGAGCGCGGCCTGCCCGCGCTGACCGTCCGCGCGGCGGCGTTCGCCCCCGAGGCCCGCTGGGCCGAAGAACTGGTCGAGTCCGGCTTCACCCGGGTGAAACGGTACGTGCGGATGGCCCGCCCGCTCGTCGACCTGCCCGCCGAGCCGCCACTCCCGCCCGGGGTGACGGTGCGGACGCTGCGCGCCGACGACGAGGCGGACCTGCGGGAGTTCCACCGGATCTACGACACCGCCTTCCGGGACACCCCGGACTACGAGCCGCTGGACTTCGACCGGTGGCGGGAGGCGCTGCCCAGCTACGGCAAGGTCTGGGACGAGTGGTTCCTCGCCGAGGTCGACGGCGTGCCGGCCGGCGCGCTCCAGTCCTCCGACCAGGATCTCGGCCAGGACGCCGGCTGGGTACGCACCCTGTCGGTGCTGCCCGCGTACCGGCGGCGCGGGGTGGGCGCGGCGCTGCTGTGGCGGGCCTTCACGGTCTACGCGGCCAAGGGCCGCACCTCCGCCGGGCTGGGTGTCGACCTGACCAACCCGACCTCGCCGGCGACCCTCTACCGATCGGTGGGGCTGCAGGAGCAGCGGTGGACCGACATGTACGAGCGCAGCGTCCCCGCCGCCGGTGTGTGACGTGCGACGTCCGCCGGGGCCGGCGGCGGACGCCGTGGGCCCCGGTAGCAGACTGGGGGCGTGCGACAGTCGCTACGCCGACGCGGTGCCGGTGGGGCGGGACCGCAGCTCGCTGACGTAGTCGTCGGGCGCGCCCGCCTTCTCCGCCGCGTTCGCGATCTCCGACAGGTACCACGAGGTCGGCAGGCCACCCTCGTACCCGTCGAAGACGTAGATCCACGCGGTCACGTCCCCGTCCAGGGTCGAGACGCGGACGTGCAGCTTGCGGTACGTGCCGGCGGTCACACCCTCGATCTCGTCGAGCTGCGCGGCGTCGTACGGGTGGATGTCGTACAGCGCCACGAAGACCCGGTCACCCGGGGACTCCACGACGGTGCTGACGGAACCCTCCCAGCCGATCACGCCCTCGCCCGCGAAGGTGAGCCGCCAGCCCTCCAGCCAGCCGGTGCCCACCATGGGCGAGTGCGGACAGTAGGCACGCATCCGGGCGGGGTCCAGGTTTGAGCCGTAGGCGGCGTAGTGACGCACGGCGATGACGATAGCCCGGCGGACGGTTGGGGGAGAATACGACGGTGCGTGTCGGACACGTTGGGGAGAAGAAAGTCACTGTGACCACTGACGAAGGGCGAGCGTTGTGAGCCGGATCGTGATCATCGGCGGCGGGCCGGCCGGCTACGAGGCGGCCCTGGTCGCCGCGCAACTGGACGCGGACGTGACCGTGGTGGAGGCCGAGGGGGCCGGCGGCGCCTGCGTGCTCTCCGACTGTGTGCCGTCGAAGACCTTCATCGCCAGCTCGGAGGTGGTCACCGGCTACCGGGACACCGAGGCGTTCGGCGTGCACTCCGACGGGCTGGAGGCGGTGACGGTCGACGCCCGCGCGGTCCACCAGCGGGTGAAGCGGCTGGCCCTGGCCCAGTCCGCCGACATCCACACCAAGCTGGTGAAGGCCGGGGTCACCTTCGTCGCCGGGACCGCCCGGCTGGGCGAGGACACCCTCGGCCACACCCACCGGGTGATCGTCACCCCCGCCGACGGCGGCGGGGAGTACTCCATCGCCGCCTCGACGGTGCTGGTCGCCACCGGCGCCACCCCGCGCCAGCTGCCCACCGCCGTCCCGGACGGCGAGCGCATCCTCACCTGGCGGCAGGTGTACGACCTGCCCGAGCTGCCCGAGCACCTGATCGTGGTCGGCTCCGGCGTCACCGGCGCCGAGTTCGCCAGCGCCTACCTGGCCATGGGCGTCCAGGTCACCCTGGTCTCCAGCCGGGACCGGGTGATGCCGCACGAGGACGCCGACGCGGCGATGGCCATCGAGCAGGTCTTCCGCAGCCGGGGCATGAGCATCCTGAACAACTCGCGGGCGGACGCCGTCCGGCGGACCGATGACGGCGTCGAGGTCCAGCTCTCCGACGGCCGCACCGTGTACGGCTCGCACGCGCTGATCGCCGTCGGTTCCATCCCGAACACCGCCGACCTCGGGCTGGCGGAGTACGGCGTCGAGCTGGCCCGGGGCGGCTACGTCACCGTGGACCGGGTGTCGCGTACCAACGTGCCCGGCATCTACGCCGCCGGTGACTGCACCGGGGTGCTGCCGCTGGCCAGCGTCGCCGCCATGCAGGGCCGGATCGCGATGTGGCACGCGCTCGGCGAGGCGGTGCGCCCGCTGCGGCTGCGTACCGTCGCGGCGAACGTGTTCACCGACCCGGAGTTGGCAACCGTCGGTGTCTCCCAGGACGAGATGGACGCCGGCAAGACCCCGGGCCGCCAGGTGATGTTGCCGCTGTCGGGCAACGCCCGGGCGAAGATGGACGACCTGGCCGACGGCTTCGTGAAGCTGTTCTGCCGGCCGGCCAGCGGCCAGGTCATCGGCGGGGTGGTCGTCGCGCCCAAGGCGAGCGAGCTGATCCTGCCCATCACCATGGCGGTGGAGAACAACCTCACCGTCAACGAACTGGCCCAGACCATCACCATCTACCCGAGCCTGTCGGGTTCGATCACCGAGGCGGCCCGTCAGCTCATGCTGCACGAACTGGAGTGAGCCGCCACCCCGGCGGGCTGCTGGCGGGCCAGGGTGGCCGCGACCACGGCGAGCAGCGCGACCTCCGCGAGGATGAGCAGCCGCTCGGCCAGGCCGACCAGCGCCCCGCCCCCGGGGTAAGCGGCCCAGACCATCGCCCCGGCCAGCAACAGGCTGGTCGGGGCCAGGACGCGGAGCCAACCCCCGGCGCGTCCGCCCAGGTGGCCGGCGAGCAGCCAGCCGGCGACCGGCAGGGCGAGGAAGGCGAGCACCGAGGCGTACCGGTGCACGTGGGCGGCGGCGTCCATCGGCGTACCCGGTTGGTTGGTGGGGGCGACGGCGGCGATGACCAGCCCGGCTGCCCAGGTCAGCAGGAGGGCGGTGGCGGCGGACGGGCGGCGGCCAGCGGCTACCGGCCTGCCGGGCGCCGGTCCCGGGCCGGTGCGCCACAGGGCCGGGAGCAGCACCGCGGTGGCGGCGGCGAGCACCGCCATGGCGGCGTCGACGACCCCACCCCGGTCGGAGACGGCGAAGTCGCTGACGGTCAGCAACCACGGGTTCAGATCGTCGTTGCCGTTCAGGTGACCGATCACGGCGAGCAGCGCCGCCAGGGCGATCCCGCCGAGGGCCAGCAGGCCGTGGGCCCGATTCTCACGCATGCCCCCAGCCTGTCGCCACCGGCACCCGAGACGGATCAGGGAACGTCCCGGAACAGTTCCGGAGAAAATGTTCCGCATCCTCCAGTGCGATCAGATGCTCCTCGAACCGACGTCGGCCAGTGGCACGGACTCGGTGCCCACCTGCGGGGGAGGGCGGATGGGTGCCGGTCGGCGTACCGTTGTCGACGCGCGGCCCACGCACGTCGGGCCCCCCGTTCCCGATGACCGGGCCGCCGTGGGCCGCCGGCAGGTCCCGTGCCGGCGGCCCACTCTGGCCCCCAGCCACTTCGGACACCATCCGGTGCGCGATTCGCGCCACTCTGCGGCTTCCCGTGGATTTGTCAGCACCGGTTGCCGCAATTTGTGCCGGCTGCCTCGGGCGGGGCGGAAACCCGGTCGCCTCCGGGAAGGTCTCGGTCGTACGGTGGGGGCATGTGCAGTGCGGTGGTGACCACGACGCCGGGAGATCCCGGCGTGCCGCACTGACGTTTTCGTCGACGAGGCCCCGGGCGATCCGCCCGGGGCCTCGTGGCGTTCCCAGGTCGGGTCGCTGGCGGGGCGTACCCCGATCAAGGAGCGCGACATGATCGACCACCGCAGGCTCGGCCGCGAGCTGGACCTGTTCGTCTCCGACCCGCTCGCCGGGGCCGGCTTGCCGATCTGGCTGCCGGCCGGTGCCGCCGCCCGGCACGCCGTCGAGGAGTACGTCCGTGACCTGGAGCGCCGGGCCGGCTATCAGCACGTGTACTCGCCGCCACTGGGCAAACGGGAGCTGTTCGTCCGCTCCGGGCACCTCGGCTACTTCGCCGACGACATGTTCCCGCCGATGCGGCTCTCCGCCGACGACGAGTTCGTGCTGCGTCCGGCGCTCTGCCCGCACCACGCCCTGGTGTGGCGGGCCCGGGGCCGTTCCTACCGGGAGCTGCCGCTGCGCGTCGCCGAACTGGGCGGCATGTACCGGGCGGAACGCTCCGGGGTGCTCGGCGGGCTGTCCCGGGTCCGCGCCATCTCGCTGAACGACGCGCACAACTTCAGCGCTCTGGAGCAGGTGGGCGAGGAGGTGCGGGAGATTCTGCGGCTCATCGGCGCGGCGCACGCCGCGCTCGGCGTCCGCCCGGCCGGGTTCCGGCTGTCGCTGCGCGGCCCGGGGGAGAAGTACGTCGGGGACGACGCCGAGTGGGCGCGGGCCGAGGCGTTGCTGCGCGCCGCGCTCGACGGGGTGGACTTCACCGAGGCCCCGGGGGAGGCCGCCTTCTACGGCCCGAAGATCGACATCCAGATCGTCGACGCCGCCGGGCGGGAGTCGACCATCTCCACGGTGCAGCTCGACTTCGACAAACCGGAGCGCTTCGATCTGTCGTACACCGACTCGGACGGGGTTCGACGGCGGCCGGTGATGGTGCACCGCAGTCTGGTGGGCAGCATGGAACGGCTGTTCGCGTACCTGATCGAGGTGCACCAGGGCGCCTTCCCGCCCTGGTACGCCCCGGTGCAGCTGGTGGTGCTGCCGGTCGACGGGGCCCAGGCCGAGGCGGCGGAGCGGGTGGCCCGCCGGGCGCTCGACGCCGGGCTGCGGGTCGAGGTCGACCACGCCGGCTCACTGGGTGCCCGGATCCGCGACGCGGCCCGGCGCAAGATGCCGTACGTCGGGGTGATCGGCGCCCGGGAGGCCGCCGCCGACGCGGTCGCGCTGCGGCTCCGTGACGGCCGCGGGCTGGACCCGATGCCGGTGCCGGACGCGCTCGGGCTGATCGGCGCGGTGGTCGCCGCGCGGTCGCCCAACCTGCTTGCAGCGGGCTGAGCAGCCGGCCTGGACTCGTGGACCGGCGGCCTGCGCGGAATCGGGCCGAGGAGCCGGGGTCGGCGGACCCCGGCTCCTCAGCGCCGGCTCAGCCCGGTAGCGTCGCCGGCTCCGATGTCGCCCCGGTCTCCTCCTCGTCCACCAGCGCGCCGGTGAACTGCGAGCGGTAGAGCCGGTGGTAGGCGCCCTTGGCGGCGAGCAACTGCTCGTGGGTGCCCTGCTCCACGATTCGGCCGTTCTCCATCATCAGGATCAGGTCGGCGTCGCGGATCGTGGAGAGCCGGTGCGCGATGACAAAGCTGGTCCGCTCCGAGCGCAGCGCCGCCATCGCCCGCTGGAGCAGCACCTCGGTGCGGGTGTCCACCGAGCTGGTCGCCTCGTCGAGGATGAGCAGCGACGGCTCGGCCAGGAATGCCCGGGCGATGGTGATGAGCTGCTTCTCGCCGGCGCTGACGTTGCTGCCCTCCTCGTCGATCACGGTGTCGTACCCGTCGGGCAGGCTTCGGACGAACCGGTCCACGAAGGTGGCCCGGGCGGCGGCGAGGATCTCCTCCTCCGTCGCGTCGGGCCGCCCGTAGGCGATGTTGTCCCGGATGGTGCCGCCGAACAACCAGGTGTCCTGCAGCACCATGCCGATCCGGCCGCGCAGGTCGTCCCGGCGCAGCGTGGTGACGTCCACCCCGTCGAGGGTGATTCGTCCGGCGTCCAGCTCGTAGAAACGCAGGATCAGGTTGACCAGGGTGGTCTTGCCGGCACCGGTGGGACCGACGATCGCCACGGTGTGGCCGGGCTCGGCGACCAACGACAGGTCCTCGATGAGCGGCTTGTCCGGGTCGTACCGGAAGGAGACGTGGGCGAACTCGACCCGGCCACGTGGTTCGGTGACCCGGGCCGGCGGCTCCGGATCGCGGCTCTGCTCCTCGGCGTCGAGCACCGCGAACACCCGCTCGGCCGAGGCGATGCCGGACTGGAGCAGGTTGGCCATCGACGCGACCTGGGTGAGCGGCTGGGTGAACTGCCGGGAGTACTGGATGAACGCCTGCACGTCGCCGAGGCTCATCGAACCGGACGCCACCCGCAGCCCGCCGACCACGGCGATCGCCACGTAGCTGAGGTTCCCGATGAAGAACATCGCCGGCATGATGATCCCGGAGATGAACTGCGCGCCGAAGCTGGCCCGGAACAGCTCCTCGTTCTTGGCGTGGAAGGTCGCCTCCACCTCGCGTTGCCGCCCGAAGACCTTCACCAACTCGTGGCCGGTGAACGCCTCCTCGACATGGCCATTCAGCTCGCCGGTGTGGGTCCACTGGGCGATGAACCTGCGCTGGGAGCGCTTGGCGATCTGGGCGGTCACCACCACCGACAACGGCACCGCCACCAGAGCGACCAGGGCCAGCAGCGGCGAGATCCAGAACATCATCGCCAGGACACCGACCACGGTGAGCAGCGAGGTGAGCAGTTGGCTCAGGGTCTGCGAGAGGGTCTGCGAGATGTTGTCGATGTCGTTGGTGACCCTGCTGAGCAGCTCGCCGCGGGGCTGCCGGTCGAAGTAGGGCAGCGGCAGCCGGTGCAGCTTCTCCTCCACCTCGGCGCGCAGCCGCAGCACGGTGGCCTGCACGACGCCGTTGAGCAGCCAGCCCTGCCACCACATCAGCAGGCTCGCGCCCAGGTAGAGCACGACGGCGAGGGCCAGCGTACGGCCCAACGCGGTGAAGTCGATGCCCACGCCGGGCACCACGTCCATCCGGGCCAGCATGTCGGCGAAGTTCTCGTTGCCCGCGGCCCGGGCTCCCGCCACCGCCTGTTCGATCGTGCTCCCGGAGGGCAGCTGCCGCCCGATCACCCCGGCGAAGATGATGTCGGTGGCGTGGCCGAGGATCTTCGGGCCGGTCACGGTGGCGGCGACGCTGGCCACCGCCAGGCCGACGATCGCCGCCAGGTGCAGCCGGTGCGGTCGCAGCCGGCCCAGCAGCCGGCGGGTGGACGGCCCGAAGTTCAGCGATTTCTCCACCGGCATGCCGGCGCCCATCCACGGCGGTCCGCCGCTTCCCCGGCCCGGCGGCAGCCGCTTCGGCGTCTGCGCCGGGGCGGTCGGCTTCTGCTGCGGTACGGCGCTCATGCCGTCACCTCCGCCGTCTGCTGGGACGCCACGATCTCGGCGTACGTCGGGCAGGTGTCCAGCAGTTCCTCGTGTCGTCCCATTCCGACGACGCCCCCGTCCTCCAGCACAATGATCTGGTCGGCGTCGACGATCGTGGAGACCCGCTGGGCCACGATCACCACCGCCGCGTCCGCGGTGACCGGCCGCAGTGCCGCCCGCAGTCGGGCGTCGGTGCCGAGGTCGAGCGCCGAGAACGAGTCGTCGAACAGGTAGATCTCCGGCCTGCGGACCAGTGCGCGGGCGATGGCGAGCCGCTGCCGCTGCCCACCGGAGACGTTCGTGCCGCCCTGCGCGATCGGGGCGGCCAGGCCCTCGGACATCTGCGCGACGAAGTCGCGGGCCTGGGCGATCTCCAGTGCCGCCCACAGTTCCTGGTCGGTGGCGTCCGGGTTGCCGTACCGCAGGTTGCTGGCGACCGTGCCGGTGAACAGGTACGGCCGCTGCGGCACCAGCCCGATCCGCCGCCACAGCTCGTCGGGCGCCAGCTCACGGACGTCCACCCCGTCCACCAGCACCGCGCCGGCGGTCGGGTCGACCAGGCGGGGGACCAGGCTGAGCAGGGTGGTCTTGCCGGCGCCGGTGGCGCCGATGATCGCGGTGGTCCGCCCGGGCGCGGCGCGGAACGAGATGCCGCGCAGCACCGGCGCGCTGGCCCCCGGGTACTGGAAGGAGACGTCCCGCAGCTCCAGCTCACCCCGGTGCTCGACCCGGGTCACCGGCCTGGCCGGTGGCACCACCGAGGAGTCGGTGTCCAGCACCTCGACGATCCGTTCGGCGCAGACCGCGGCGCGCGGCACCATCATCAGCATGAAGGTCGCCATCATGACGGCCATTAGGATCTGCATCAGGTACTGCAGGAACGCGGTCAGCGCGCCGACCTGGATCTCGCCGGCGTCCACCCGGGCCGCGCCGAACCACAGGACCGCGACGCTGGAGACGTTGAGGATCAGCATCACGATCGGGAAGATCAGTGCCTGGAGCCGGCCGACCCGCAGGGCCGTCGCCGTCAGGTCGGTGTTGGCCACCGCGAAGCGGTCCGTCTCGTACGGCTCTCGGACGAACGCGCGGACCACCCGGATTCCGGTGATCTGCTCGCGCAGCACCCGGTTGACCGTGTCGATCCGGGTCTGCATCAGCCGGAAGCCCGGCACCATCCGCCGGATGACCAGCCCGAGCGCGATCGCCAGCACCGGTACGCTGACCAGCAGCAGCCAGGAGAGTCCCACGTCCTCCCGAAGCGCCATCACCACGCCGCCGATGCTCATGATCGGCGCGGCGACCAGCATGGTGCAGCTCATCAGCACGAGCATCTGCACCTGCTGCACGTCGTTGGTGTTGCGGGTGATCAGCGAGGGTGCGCCGAAGCGGGCCACCTCGCGGGCGGAGAAGCGGTTGACCTGTCCGAAGACCTCGGCCCGGACGTCCCGGCCGAAGGCCATCGCGGTGCGCGCGCCGAAGTAGACGGCCGCCACCGAGCAGACGATCTGTACCAGGCTGACCAGCAGCATCCAGCCGCCGGTGCGCAGGATGTAGTCGGTGTCGCCCCGGGCCACACCGAGGTCGATGATGTCGGCGTTGAGACTCGGCAGGTAGAGCGAGGCCATCGTGCCGACGAACTGGAACAGCACCACCGCCAGCAGTGGCCGGTGGTACGGCTGCAGGAAGTCGCGCAGCAGTCGGGTCAGCACCGGCTGCCTCCCGGTGCGGTTTCGCCCGGATCCTGGATGCGTGAATGCAAAATGCTGTCCTCCCCGTCGGACATCTTCGTGATCAACTCGGTCAGGAACGTCCGGATCACGGCCTTCTTCGCCGGGTCGGCGTCGACGGAGGTGAGCGGATCGTCCCGGTGCATCAGGTCGGTGAGTTGTCGCACGTGCTCCCGGCCCTTGTCGGTCAGCATGAGCTGCACCGACCGTCGATCGGCGGCACCTCGCCGACGACTGACGAAGCCGTCGCGCTCCAGGGTGTCCACGATGCCGGTCAGGGTCGCGGGCCGGACGAAGCACAGCTCGGCCACCTCGCGGTGGGTCGCCGGCTCCGTCCGGGCCAGGACGAACAGCACCCGGACGCCGGCGAGGCTCAACCCGTGCCGCTCCGTCAGGTAGCGCCCCAACTGCTGGTCGACGAGGTGGCCGGCGACCGAGACGAGCCGGGCCGTCGACACCTCCCGTAGCGCGTCCGGCCACCGGACCAGTCGTTCCATCTGCACCACGACATGTTAGATCCAAGATATTCAGGGGCCAAACAAAATTCCGAGGCCGGCGGCGATGAAGAGGGCCTGCAGTGCGGTGCGTGGGCCGAGCGGGGTGACCGGCCGTCCGGCCAGCGTCAGCCGGCGGCGGGCCGCCGAGACGTTCGCCGGGAACATCGCCAGCAGCAACAGGGTCAGGCCGGCGGCCGCCCAGCGGGCGGTGGCGGGGATCAGCAGGCCGGCCGCGCCGGCCAACTCCAGTACGCCGGTCGCGGTGACCAGCAGTTCGGGGCGGGGTAGGCGCGGCGGGACCATGGCGATCAGGTCCGCTCGCCGGGGGGCGGTGAAATGGGCGATGCCGGTCAGGACGAACATCGCGGCCAGGCCGACCCGCAGGGCGGGCTGCCAGCCGTCCAGCGCGTCGACCCCGGCCAGGCCAGCCAGCCGGGCCAGCGTGGTGCCGACCAGTAGGGCGATCAGTGGAGCCACGGAAAGTCCCTTCCTCGATTTTGCCACTGCCAAGATGGCCTTCGGGAGGGGTCTTGTCAATGACAAGTTAGGATTGCGGAATGACGAGCAATCGGCCGTACCACCATGGCGACCTGCGTCGCGTGCTGCTCGCCGCAGCGGTCGAGGCGATCGAGGAGGCCGGCCCGGCGGCGCTGAGCCTGCGTGAGCTGGCCCGCCGCGCCGGTGTCTCGCACGCCGCCCCGGCGCACCACTTCCGCGACAAGGCGGGGCTGCTCACCGCGCTCGCGACGGAGGGCTTCGACCTGCTCACCGAGGCGCTGCAGGCGGCCGGGGGCGACCTACTCGAGGCCGGGGTCGCGTACGTGGGTTTCGCCGTCCGGCACCGCGCCCACTTCGAGGTGATGTTCCGGCCTGACCTCTACCGCGCCGACGCCCCCGAGGTGTGTACCGCCCGGGAGCGCTCCGGTGACCTGCTGCGCTCCCATGTGGCGACGGTGTCGGACGGTACCGATGACGCGCGCCGCAACACCCTCGCCGCCTGGTCGATCGTGCACGGCTTCGCCACCCTCTGGCTGGCCGGGGCACTCCCTCCCGATGTCGGCGACGACCCGCAGGCGAGCGCCCGCGAGGTCATCGCCCGGCTCTTCGACTGACCGGCGTCGCAGCTCACCAACTGGTGGGCAGCGGCATCCCCTCGGTGTAGCCGGCGGTGCTCTGCACCCCGACCAGGGCCCGCTCGTGGAACTCCTCGAGACTGCGGGCACCCGCGTAGGTGAACGCGCTGCGTACCCCGGAGATGATCTCGTCGATCAGGTCCTCCACCCCCGGACGGCCCGGGTCCAGGTACATCCGGGCCGAGGAGATGCCCTCCTCGAAGATCGCCTTCCGGGCCCGGTCGAACGCGCTGTCCTCGGCGGTACGCGCGCTCACCGCCCGCGCCGAGGCCATGCCGAAGCTCTCCTTGTAGCGCCGCCCGTCCGGTTCGGTGTAGAGGTCGCCGGGGGACTCGTAGGTGCCGGCGAACCAGGAACCGATCATCACGTTCGACGCGCCGGCCGCCAGCGCCAGCGCCACGTCTCGCGGGTGCCGTACGCCGCCGTCGGCCCAGACGTGCCGGCCCAGCGTTCGGGCCGCCGCCGCGCAGTCCAGCACCGCGGAGAACTGCGGCCGGCCCACCCCGGTCATCATCCGGGTGGTGCACATCGCACCCGGCCCGACACCCACCTTGACGATGTCCGCACCCGCCTCCACCAGATCGCGTACGCCCTCGGCGGTGACCACGTTGCCGGCGGCCACCGGAACGGCCGGGTCGAGCTTGCGGACCGCCCGCAGCGCGGAGACCATGCGTTCCTGGTGCCCGTGCGCGGTGTCCACCACCAGCGTGTCCACCCCGGCCGCCAGCAGCGCCTCGGCCTTGCCGGTGACGTCGCCGTTGATGCCCACCGCAGCGGCGATCCGCAGCCGGCCCCGGTCGTCCACCGCCGGCCGGTAGAGGGTGGCGCGCAGCGCACCCTGCCGGGTCAGCACGCCGACCAGGCGGCCGTCGGCGTCCACCACCGGGGCCAGCCGCCGCCGGCCCGCCGAGAGCCGGTCGAAGCCGGTACGCGGGTCCGCGTCCGCCGACACGGTGTGCAGTTCGGTCGACATCACGTGCCGCAACTGGGCGAAGCGGTCCACCCCGACGGTGTCCGCCTCGGTGACCACCCCGACCGGCCGGCCCGCCTCGTCCACCACGATCACCGCGCCGTGGGAGCGCTTCGGCAGCAGGTGGATCGCATCGCCGACGGTGTCGGTGGGACCGAGCGTGATCGGGGTGTCGTGGACCAGATGCCGCTGCTTCACCCAGGCGACGACGTTGGCCACCACCTCGATCGGGATGTCCTGCGGGATCACCGCGATCGCGCCGCGTCGGGCGACGGTCTCGGCCATCCGCCGGCCGGAGACGGCGGTCATGTTCGACACCACCAGGGGAATCGTGGTGCCCGTACCGTCGCTGGTGGCCAGGTCGACGTCGAGCCGCGAGCCCACCTCGGAACGGGCCGGCGCCATGAAGACGTCGTTGTAGGTCAGGTCGTGCGCGGGAGCCGCGCCATGAAGGAACCTCACTCCGCCATCATTCCTGGCCGTCGGCGCGGCTGCTGACGGTGGTTGCGGAAAACACCCGCACAGCCGGTGATCGTGACACGCGGACGCTCCGTGCCGACCTTTCGCCAGCCAGCCAGGGCGGCCGGTTTACGCGATGGTGCAGATCGCCGCGCCTGCCGTGATCACCGCGCCGACCTCGGCGGCGAGGGCGCTGACCGTGCCGGCCTTGTGGGCGTACAGCGGTTGCTCCATCTTCATCGCCTCCAGCACCACCACCAGATCACCCTCGGCGACGCTGTCCCCGTCGCCCACGGCGATCTTCACGATGGTTCCCTGCATCGGAGAGGTGAGGGCGTCGCCGCTGACCGCGACGCCGGCCTTGGCGCCACCGCCCCGGCGGGCCGGCCGGCGGCCGGCGGGCGCGGCGGAGGTCGTACCCGCACCGAGGCCGGCGGGGAGGGTCACCTCCAGCCGCTTGCCGCCCACCTCGACCACGACGGTCTCGCGCTCGGCCGGCGCCCCGGTGGCGCCGGTGGGCGCGGTGAAGGCCGGCACGGTGTTGTCGAACTCGGTCTCGATCCACCGGGTGTGCACGGTGAACGGCTCGGCGGTGAACGCGGCATCCCGGACCACCAGGCGGTGGAACGGCAGCGCGGTGGCCATGCCCTCGACGACCATCTCGTCCAGCGCGCGGCGGGCCCGCTCGATCGCCTCGGTCCGCGTCTCACCGGTGATGATCACCTTGGCCAGCAGCGAGTCGAAGTTGCCGCCGATCACGTCGCCGGCCGAGACGCCGGTGTCGACCCGTACGCCCGGCCCGGTGGGCAGCCGCAGCGCGGTGATGGTGCCCGGGGCGGGCAGGAAGTTGCGGCCCGGGTCCTCGCCGTTGATCCGGAACTCGATGGCGTGCCCGCGCGGCGTCGGATCCTCGGTGAAGCGCAGCTTCTCCCCGTCGGCGATCCGGAACTGCTCGCGGACCAGGTCGATACCGGCGGTCTCCTCGGTGACCGGGTGCTCCACCTGGAGCCGGGTGTTCACCTCCAGGAAGGAGATGGTGCCGTCGGCGCCGACCAGGTACTCCACCGTGCCGGCGCCGTGGTAGCCGGCCTCCCGGCAGATGGCCTTGGCGCTGTCGTGGATCTGCGCACGCTGCGCGGCGGTGAGGAACGGCGCGGGAGCCTCCTCGACCAGCTTCTGGTGGCGGCGCTGCAACGAGCAGTCCCGGGTGCCGACCACGACCACGTTGCCGTGCTGGTCGGCCAGAACCTGCGCTTCGACGTGGCGGGGCTTGTCCAGGTACCGCTCGACGAAGCACTCGCCCCGACCGAACGCGGCGACCGCCTCCCGGGTGGCCGAGTCGAACAGGTGCGGAATCTCCTCCATCGTGCGAGCCACCTTGAGACCGCGCCCGCCACCACCGAAGGCGGCTTTGATGGCGACCGGCAGACCGTGCTCGACGGCGAAGGCCACCACTTCGTCGGCGCCGCCCACCGGATCCGGGGTGCCGGGGACCAGGGGTGCACCGGCACGCTGCGCGATGTGCCGGGCGGTCACCTTGTCACCCAGGTCGCGGATGGCCTGCGGGGTGGGCCCGATCCAGGTCAGCCCCGCGTCGATCACCGCCTGGGCGAAATCGGCGTTCTCCGAGAGGAAGCCGTAACCGGGGTGGACCGCGTCCGCGCCCGACCTGCCGGCGACGTCGATGAGCTTGTCGATCCGCAGGTAGCTGTCCGCGGCGGTGTCGCCGCCCAGGGCGTACGCCTCGTCGGCGAGGGTGGCGTGCAGGGCGTCCCGGTCGGAGTCCGCGTAGACGGCGACGCTGCCCAGGCCGGCGTCGCGGCAGGCGCGGATGACGCGGACGGCGATCTCGCCGCGGTTGGCGATGAGTACCTTGCGCACCTTGGGGGCTCCTCCCGGGAGGTCGTTGACCGGGAGTGTATCGGCCACGCTGGACGCCCCTAACGATCGATCAGTGTGGGATGCCGCACTCGGATCGCGCCCGGTCGGAGCGCTCCGGGCGTTGATCGACTCCGTCCGCGCCAGGTAGCGGTGCGGGGTGGTCGATCGACTCAACGTGCGCCATCCGGCGGTCTTCGCGCCGTGGAAAGCCGCCAGATGGCGCAAGCGGAGTGGATCAGAGAACCCGGGCCAGGGTGACGCCGTCGGCGATCGGAAGCATCACCGTCTCGACGCGTACGTCGGCCAGCACCTGGTCGTTGAAGGCGGCGATCGCCCGGTCGGCGGCGTCGCGTGGGGCCAACACACGGCCGCCCCGCAGCGTGTTGTCCACCGCGATCACTCCGCCCGGACGCATCCGTGGCACCAACTCGTCCCAGTAGATCGGGTAGCCAATCTTGTCGGCATCGATGAAGGCGAGATCCAGGTGTCGCTGCAGGGGCAACTCCCGCAGCCTTTCCCCGGCCGGGCCGATACGCAGCTCGATGCGGCCGGCGACGCCCGCCCGCTCCCAGTACCGCCGGGCGACGCCGGTGTACTCCTCAGAGATGTCGAAGCAGGTCAACCGACCGTCGTCGGGTAGGCCGCGGGCGATCGCCAGCGACGACAGGCCGGTGAAGGTGCCCACCTCCACCGCCTGTCGTACGCCGAGGGCCCGGGTGAGAAACGTGAGGAACGAGGCTTGCTCCGGTGCCACCTGCATGACCGCGTCGCCGGGCAGGGCGGCCAGCGTCTCCTCGGCCAGATCGCGGACGACCTCGTCCGGCGCGGAGCCGTGTGCGACGAGATAGGCGTGCAGTTCCGGGGTCAGCGGCAGCGGCTTGGTGGTCATGCCCCCGACGCTAGCCGAGACCTTCGATCTCCTGGCCGCCCGGCGCGACCTTCGTCCACAGGTCCGTGATACCGAGCTGCAACTCGGTGAGCAGGCGACGCAGCAACGGCAGGGACAACCCCACCACCGTACCCGGGTCTCCCTCGATCCCGGTCAGGAAAGCCCCGCCCAGCCCGTCGATGGTGAACGCGCCCGCCACCGCCAGCGGCTCACCCGTCGCCACGTACGCGGCGATCTCGTCGTCGGTGATGTCCGCGAAGTGCACCACCGTCGACGCGACCGCCTCCGCCCGAGACCCTTGGGTGAGGTCGATCAGGCAGTGCCCGGTGTGCAGCACCCCGCTGCGCCCCCGCATCCGCCGCCACCGGCCCGTCGCATCGGCCGCATCCGTCGGCTTGCCCAGAATCTGCCCGTCGAACTCCAACACGGAGTCGCAGCCGAGCACCAGCGTGCGCTCCTCAGGAGTGGTACGCAGCCGACCCAGCACCGCCTGCGCCTTCAACCGGGCCAGTTCCAGGCACAAATCCTCCGCCCGGTCACTGACCACCTGGGACTCGTCAACGCCGCTGACCAGCACCTCCGGTTCGATACCGGCGGCCTGGAGAAGCTTGCGGCGGGCAGGACTCTGGGACGCGAGAACCAGGCGCAACGTCAAGGAGTTCGGCACGACGCCGACGCTACCGGCTGATCCGGGGAGGCGGGTCGTCGGCATGTCGACGTCGACGCCAGACCCAGTAACCGCCGCCAGCCGCCACGAGTACGCCGAGAGTGACGAGCCCACGAGCGGTGGTGCTGTCGCTGCCAGCGTCCGGGGCGCGGGCGGCAGGGGAGTTCGTGGCTGGCGGGGTGACCGCCGACGACTCGAAACCCAGCGGAGGGACGTCTGCGGTGAGCGCCGCCACGATATCGAGGACGCCGTGACCGTACTCGTCGTCCCGCCCCGGTGGCCCCTTGTCAACGGCTGTCGCGGTGAGCCGGTGGGCGACTTCAGCGGCGGGCAGGTGGGGGTACTTGGAGCGGATCAGCGCCGCGGCTCCCGCAACGATCGCAGTGGCATCCGAGGTGCCAGTGCTAACCCGATATCGGCCGTTCAGTCCGGTGCAGTAAATGTCAACCGCCGGAGCTACAACGTCGATCTCCGGGCCGGTCACAGAGATTGACGCACGATTACCCTCGCGATCTATCCCTCCTACGGCGATAACTGCGTCTTCGGAGGCAGGATAGGTCACCTCACTTTCGCGTGGCAAGTTTCCTGCTGCTGCGACAACTGTCACATTTGCGGCGACCGCTGACTTGATGGCGTGCTGCATTTCGACCGTAGCTGAACTGGCTGCTGAGATGCTGATTACTCCAGCACCTTTGCGAACCGAATATTCGATGCTGCGGGCTAAGTCGGCGGGACTTCCGAGACCGTCCCTGGGTGTGTCATATATGGGCAGAATTTTAGATCGAGGGGCAATTCCAAGTGCCCCGACCTCGTTGTTGCGGCCATGGGCTGCAATAATCCCTGCCATGCATGTGCCATGGCTGTTTATGTCTTGGCGGCCATCCCCGCTGCCGCCAGGAATTATGTCAATTCCTGGCAATACATTTGCTATCAGGTCGGGGTGTGGCGCGACGCCAGTATCGGGAACGGCCACCACCACCCCTTCGCCATGACTCACTTTGTGAACTTCAGTCATCCGAAGGAATTGCAAGTGCCACTGGTCCTTCCGGATTCGATTCGAGGAATCCGATGTGGGGATGGCAAGTGATGAAGTTAATGGATCAGCGGCCAGTGCAGTATAGATTGTCAGGAGCGTTGCCAAAGTCGAGCGGATGAACTGCTTTCCATGCTTCTTCACCGGTTAAAGCCAATGGCTGGGCCAGGATCTATTGGCCCCTCATCTTCGGGAGGCCGGACAACGGGGCTGACCCCTTGGTCGGTCTCCCATGGATGGTCGGGATCCCAGCGTGACGGTTCATCAGGGCTGCTCTTGCGGCCCGACTGTACGCTACTTCCGCTTGGCGTATTGATTATGCCAGGCGATCCGCCGAGGGGAGGAAAGCCCATGTTTCCTCCCCGGCCGTTGCCCGGACGGGATCCCGCGCCGCCCGTCGGCGAGGTTCCTGCGCCCCCTCCTCCGATGATGCCTCCAATGGGATTAACCTTGCGTGGGGCAGTGTTGCCCCCTGTTGGTCCAATCCCCATTCCTGGTGAACCACCGATCAGCCCGGGTAGATTTGATTTTGGGAAACCCGAATTCGTTTGCTTACTCATGCCGTCCCCAGATCCGGTCCCGGGGTGCGGATTTTTTCGAACTGGAGATCCTTCGGTTTCGTTGTGGGGTGCATTCACTGGAGGGATGCCGAGGGCCGGTCCGCTATGTGCTGGAGGCGTTGGGAAGGTGATGCTTGGTGGTGATGGTGTGGGCAAAGGCGGAGGGCTGGCGATGATGCCGCCCAAGACTGGACCGCCCCCCGTGACTGGCCTTACGGCAGGTGGGACTTTGGATGTGACTGTCTGTGGCGTGGCTCGGTGCGGTGTCGCCGGAGTTGTCGTTAACGGCACCGGAATTATGGGTGAAATGACCGGAGCGCCGGAGGAAAGATAGGGGTCTCTGCTGCTTTCCTCAAGTCGCGGATTGAGTCTTGGTGGGGGTGGTTTTTGGAGCATGAACTGGGCTTGTTGGAGTTCACCGCTCAACCCCACCATGATCCCCCGTGCCTGCCCGTTGAGCTGCTCCAGATCCCCGTCCGTCACCGGCGGCTTCGTCGTACGGTTGCCGGCGACCGCCTTCGGATCGGCGATCATCGCCTCGTACGAGCGCTTCTGCGCAAGCTTCGTCGCGTACCGCTCGTGGAGGTTCTTCAGTTCGGGCCGGGCGCTGTCGATGGCGCGGGTGGCCGCGGCCAGCGCGTCGTGGTTGGCGAGGGCGGTGTCATGGGTGCGTTGGACCTTGTCGATGAGTTGGTCCAGTTCGCCCAGGTACGCCCGGGCGGCGGCGTTGGTCTCGGGCGGCCACGCCTCGGCCAGGCCGCGGCGGTATTCCTGCAACCGGCGCAGGTGGGCCTGCGCGAGGTCGCAGATCTTGCGCCAGCCGGTCACCTGCTTCCAGTGCCCCTGGGTGTCGTGGTCCTGAAGGCACGCCCACATGCTGAGCACGTCCATGAACTGCCAGTCGGTGAGGCCGGACGTCCGGCCGCCGCCCCTTTCGATCATGGCAGCACCACCGGCCCGTCGTTACCTGGACTGTTCGGATCGACCAGCCGGAGGCGGGAGTCCGGCCCGGCGGCGTACGGGCGGGCGAGGGCCGCCTGCACGTCGCCGACCCGAGCGGCGGCGAAGGCGTCGGTGCCCTCGTACCGGTTGGCGATGTCGCCGGCGGCCGAGGCGAGGTGGCCGGTGGCCCCGCCGAGACCCCACACCACCTCGGCGGTGGCCTGCTGGGTCTCGTGATGCGCCTGCAGGAACTGGACCAGCTCGATGAACGCGTCGCACGGATCGGGAATCGCGGTGGTCATGTCGTCCGCGATGTAGGACAGGTGTGGGGCGTAGTTGCGTTCGACCTCGGCCTGGAGCCCGTCGGCGAACTCGCGCATCTGGCGGATGTCGGCCGCGATGCCACCGTAGCCGCGCAGCCAGGGAGCTGGGCGGTCCTCCTCAGGGATCATCGATCCTCCCTTTCCGTCACGACGCGGTTCCCCTGAGTGAGGTTAATCGTTGTCCGCGCTCTCGGCAGCCCCCCACAGGGGAGGGATCGTCCGGCTCGCGTACCCGGAAGGTCAGCGGGGCAGGCCGGAAGCGCGCCACCCGCCGGGACCGGCGACGGGGTGGGCGGAGGCCGGGCGGGCGCTGCGAGCCCAGGCGGAGGCGGTCACCGGTACGGAGCCGACGGTCGGCCGGGAGCGGGCGACCACCACACCCACCAGCGCGGCCAGTTCTTCGGCGGTCGGGGTCCCCCGGACGACCCGGAACAGCGGCTCTTCGGCAGACATGCGGTCAGCGTACGCGTCGCGACGTTGACCTACGCCGCACAGTGGCGTGCCGACGGTGTGCGTGTTGTCGCCGCCGGGTACCGTCTCAGCGATGTCTGACGCACCTTCCCCACTCGTCGCTGACCGGTACCGGCTCATCTCGCCGCTCGGTCAGGGTGGCATGGGCCGGGTGTGGAAGGCGCGGGACGAGGTGCTGCACCGGGACGTGGCGATCAAGGAACTCGTCCCGCCGCCGAGTCTCACCGACGACGAGCGTCGCGAGATGCGGGAGCGGTCGCTGCGGGAGGCCCGGGCCATCGCCCGGCTCAACCACATCAACGTGGTCCGCATCTTCGACGTGCTGCGCACCGACGGCGACCCGTGGATCGTCATGGAGTACGTCGCGTCGAAGTCCCTCCAGGACACCCTCGCCGAGGACGGGCCGGTCCCGGCGGCCCGCGCGGTGGAGATCGGTCTTGGTGTGCTGGGCGCGCTGAAGGCGGCGCACAAGGCCGGCGTCATGCACCGGGACGTCAAGCCGGGCAACGTGCTGCTCGGCACCGACGGCCGGGTGGTGCTGACCGACTTCGGTCTGGCGACGATTCCCGGCGACCCGAATGTCACCCGCACCGGCATGGTGCTCGGTTCGCCGGCGTACATCGCGCCGGAACGGGCCCGGGACGGCACCGCCGGCCCGGAGGCCGACCTGTGGTCGCTGGGCGCGACGCTCTACGCGGCGGTCGAGGGCAAGTCGCCGTACGCCCGGCCGTCGGCGATCGCCACGCTGGCCGCGCTGGCCACCGAGCCGCTGCCGCCGCCGAGGAACGCCGGTCCGCTCAAGCCTGTCCTCCAAGGGCTGCTCCGCAAGGACCCGAAGGATCGGATCACCGCCGAGGTGGCCGAGCGCCTGCTGCGCCGGGCCGGCGGCAAACGCGCCAAGACCATCTCGCTGCTCGACGGCGTACGCCGGCCGGGGCCGAACGGTCCGCGCGAGCCGCGTCCGCCGCTGGTGCCGTCGCCGCGACCCGGCGGAACGTCCGAGCCGACGCCGAAGTCACCCGCCCCGCGTACCGCGAAGGCCGCCGCAGCCGCCGCTGCTGCCGCCCTCGGCAGGGCCACCACCGACTCGGGCAAGACCGACTCGGGCAAAACCGACCCGAACCCGGGCAAGGCCGCCGCCGACGCGAGCATGACCGGCACCGGATCTGCCGCGACCACCACCGGCCCGGACACCACCGGAACCGACCCCGGCAAGCTCGACGCCGACTCCGGCAAGGCCGTCGAGGCCGGTACGACCGGCACCGGGTCGGACCAGGACGGCACCGGCCCTGAACCGGACGATCGGACCGCGAAGGTGCCGGCCACAGTGGACGCCGCGCCGACCGCGAAGGTCGACCCGCCGACCCCGGCCGACGAACCGACCAGCAAGGTCGAGGCCCCGGTCGATCCCACCGCCGTGCTGGCGACTCCGGTGAGCCCGGCGC
>NZ_SMJY01000052.1:0-30213 GCF_004348355.1 Micromonospora sp. KC721
GTGGAGCGCTGACCGGGTACGGGGTGGTGGGCGGCGCGCTGGGCGCCGTCGGGGCGGAAGCCGGTGGTGCGCTGACGACCGGGGACGGCGGCAGCGGGGACGCCGACGGTGGTGCCACCGCGGCGGCGCTGGTGAGGTCGGCATCCGGCGGGGTCGCAGCGGAACGCCGGGCCCCTGGTCCGGTCCGCTCGGCCTCCTCCCGCAGCAGTGGCCCGATCTGCTGGACCTGGATGGTCGGCCGGTCCCAGCCATGCGGCTTCGGGGCCGACGGGCGCGCGGGGTCGGACGCGTCCCCCGGTCGGCCGGTCGACGCGTACTCCGACTGGCCCGGTGCCGCTGCTTCGGCCCTCTCGCCCGGCCCGGCGGCGCCGGGCTGCCGCGGTGGTGCCGACACGGGTGCCGGCGCGACCGGTTGCGGTGGTGCGGAGACCGGTGCGGGCACGACGGGAGGCGCAGGCGCCGTCGGAATGCGCGGCGGGGACACGACCGGAGTGGGAGGGGCGTTGACCGGCTGTGGTCCGAGCGGTGGCGTCACGACCGGTGCTGGCGGCACCGTGGCGGTCGGCGGGACCGCTGGCGCGGCGGACGCCCGCTGGTGGGGCGGCGCACCGTCAGGCGTCGGGAGGGACGACGCCTGACGGTGCGATGCCTGCAGATGGGGCGGTGCCCACGGCGACGAGACCGGCGCCATCGGGCCGGTCTGCGCCGCCGGGCCCACCGGCGGGTGCACCAGCCCTGGCACCTGGTGTGGCACGGGCGGTGTGGTTGGCCCCGGCGGCACGGGCATGGGGGGCGCTGGCACCGCGGGGGCGGGCGCAGGTGTGGGTAACACCGGTGCCGGCGGCACCGACCGCTGCTGCCGGGGCAACGGCACGTGCGGTGCCGAGGGCTGGTGTGCCGGCGGTGCCGTCTGGTGGGGGCCACCGTCGAGTGGGGAAGCAGGCTGCCACCCCTGGCCGCTCGCGCTGTCGGGCCGCACGTACGCGACGGGTGTCGGTGGGACGACCGGCCCCCGTCGCGCCACCGGATCGGGTTGCACCGGCGGCGCCACGACACTCGGCGGCGCCACCGCACTGGGTGGCCCGGGTCGAGCCATGGCGCTGGGTGGCCCCGGAGGAGCCGTGGGCTGCGGCGGCATCGGCGGGGCGGGGGGAGCCGATGCGGGAGAGCCAACGGATGGAGGAGAAGGTGCGGGAACGGTTCCGGCGCCGAGGTACTGCCGGGCAGCGCTCACCGCGGCATGCTGCTCGCCCAGCACCGACGGACCGTAGGTGACGACCCGGGTGAAGTTGCGGCGGGCCTCGTGCCGGTTACCCAGTTCATCGGCCACCTGGGCGAGGTCGAAGCAGATCGCTAGCATGAGCGGGTCGGCCGGATTCCAGCGGCGCTCACCCGCGGCGTACGCCTCCTCCAGCACCCGGCGGGCACCGGCCGGGTCGTCGGCCTCGCGGTGCATCCGCGCCAGCAGGTGGGCGGCGCTCAACACGTCGGGGTGGTCCTCTCCGTACCCGGGCCGGGCGGAGGCGAGCGTGTCGGCGAGCAGCCGGCGGGCGGCCGAAAGGTCGCCGGCGGCCCGCAGGGCGAGGGCCCGCTGCTGGACGCCGGCAAGGGGAGAGGGCTGTGCCACGGGAACAATGCTGCCCGTAGAGCGCGCCCGGACGCTACCCGCGTCACCGGTGTCCGGATCTCTCGACCCGGTTGAGCTGGGCAGACACCCCACCCGGACGGCGATGTGCATGATCCACCTCGGGCGTGTACAGTAATGCCCCGTGCGGCCAACCTGGGTGGCTGACCGGCGGGAAATCCCGCTCGGCTGACCGGGTAGGCTGAACGAGTAGGTCCGGGTGGCGGAATGGCAGACGCGCTAGCTTGAGGTGCTAGTGCCCGTATAGGGCGTGGGGGTTCAAGTCCCCCCTCGGACACGAGCATGTTTCATCCTTGAGAACCATCGCAGAAGGCCGTTGACCTGGCACAACACAGGTCAACGGCCTTGATCGTTTCCCGGGCTGTTGCCGCCGTGGGATCACCGTGGGATCACGGGCTTCAAATCGCGTTGCCGACGTCCACAAGCGACACGATCTTGCCTTCGCTGATCGAGACGGTTACGGTCCCACTGCTGCGCATATAGGTGCGGCTGGCGGCAGAGCCCGCGAAGCCGGGTCGAGGCCGCCTACTCACGTGGAGGAACGGTGGCGACGATCGAGAAGAGGACAACGAAGGACGGCAAGACCACCCGGTGGCGGGTGAAGTGGCGCGACGGCGGCCGCCGCGACGGCGATTGGGACGGCGAGACGTTCGACTACCAGGCCGACGCGAAGCGCTTCAAGGCGCTCGTCGACGCCGCCGGCAACCACCGGCCGTCGCCGGAGCAGCTGGTCGAGCACGGATTCGGCCATTTGGCGCCAGCCCTGGCTACGGCACCCGCCCAGGACCCGGCGGCGACGACATTCCGGCAGTACGCGCTCGCGTGGCTGGACACCTTGACCAAGCCGAGCGAGGAGACGAAGCGGAAGTACCGGGAGCGGCTGGAAAAGCACGTCTTCCCGGTGCTGGGCGACAAGCCGATCGCCAGCATCACCCGGCGGATGATGCGCGAGTGGCAGACCGGCCTGCTCGACGCCGGGCTCTCACGCAAGACCATCGCCAACATCCGGGGCGAGTCAGTGTTCCCGATTTTCCGCGCCTCGTGCCTGCCCGGCGAGGATGAGGAGCCGCCGCTGCGGACGTACAACCCGTTGGAGGGGCTGGCCCTCCCGGAGGGCACGAGGTACGAGCCGGACATCTTGGAGACGCCCGAGGAAGCGGCGATTCTGCTCACTGCGGCGTACGAGGTGGACCCGGAGGCCGCTGACCTTCTGCTGACGAAGTTGGCCGGCGGGCTGCGTTGGGGCGAGGTGGCTGCCCTGCCACCCGAAGCCGTGCGGAAGCACCTCGGGACCGTCGAGATCCGGCAGGTCCTTCGAAAGGTCAACCGGCAGTGGGTCGTTGAGCCCAAGCCGAAGACGAAGCAGGGCTACCGCCAGGTGCCGCTGCACCCGTTGGTGATGCATGTCGTCAACCAGCGAGCCGAGAAGGGCGGGAAGTTCCTGTTCTGCGCGCCCCGCGGCAACCACTGGCGGTACGAGGACTTCTACGACTGGCGGTGGGTGAAGATCCGCATGATGGCCGAGTCGCGGGGCCTGCGCGGGCACATGACCATGCACGGACTGCGGCACTCGCTGCTGACGCTGCTGGCGAGTGAGGGCTTGGAGCTGTCGGCGCTCAAGGGTGTCGCCGGGCACCGCCAGGTGTCCACGACGATGGACGTGTACGTGCACCATACGACGACGCACCACGAGCCCGTTCGGCGGATCGTCGGCGGCTTCCTGGAGGCCGGCATCCGTGCCGGTGAGCAGCAGCGCGCCGCCGGGGTCGCCCGGGCCGGCGAGATCCGCGGCCGGATCCACGGCTCCTGGAGGGAGCGCCGGCCGGCGACATCGGGCGGGCCCGGTAGGTAGACGGGGGTCCGCGAGTAACGGATTCACGTACTTGAGCTGTGATGACCCCGGCGGCCGGTGACCGGCCGCCGGGGTCTGCTCGGTCAGGACTACGAGGTCCTACGGCGGGAGAAGAGAAGCAAGGCTGTGCCGGTGACGACGGCGATGCTGCCGATGCCCGTCAGGACGGGTACCAGCATGCCGCCGCTGCCGCCGGTCACCGGCAGCTCCGTGCGGGTGGAAGTCGGAAGCGCGGTAGGAGTTCCCGTGGGCTGACCGGTCGGAGCGGCTGTCGGCGTCGCCGTCGAAGTGGCCGTAGGCGTCGGTGTCACGGTCGGCGTGGCCGTGGGTGTCACGGTCGGCGTGGCCGTGGGTGTCACGGTCGGCGTGGCCGTGGGTGTCACGGTCGGCGTGGCCGTGGGTGTCACGGTCGGCGTGGCCGTGGGTGTCACGGTCGGCGTGGCCGTGGGTGTGGTTGTTGGGGTTCCTGTGGGTTGGAGGCAGACGGGCGCGGTGATGGTGTTGGTGTCGAGGGTGACGGCGCCGGTTTGGGCCAGGGCGCGGCCTTGGAGGGTTGCGCCGGTGTTCATGGTGATCGAGGTTTGGGCCAGGATGTTGCCCACGAATTGGGTGCCGGTGCCGATCGTGGCCGAGCTGCCCACCTGCCAGTAGACGTTGCAGGGTGAGGCGCCGTTGATGAACACGACGCTGCTGTTGGAGGCGGTGATGAGGGTGGAGTCGATCTGGAAGATGAATACAGCTGCGGGGTTGCCCTGAGAGTTGAGTGTCAGGGTGCCGGTGAGTTGTGCGGCACTGATCCGGTACACCCCGGGGGTGAGGGTGGATCCGCCGAGTTCGGCGGGGAGGTTGGTGAACGGGGTGCGGCCGGCGGCGTCGTTGTAGGCGGTGGTGAGGTCGTTCTTGGCTTGCAGGGCGACGGCGTCGGCGAGGTGGATCTCGCCGGCGACGATGCCCGGGGGGAAGCCTTCCGCGGTGTTGCCGGGGTGGACGCCGAGGCTCTGCGCCAGGAAGCTCGGGCCGGTGTTGGTGACGGTGGAGCCGGCCAGTACGGAGAAGTTGGCGGCTGTGCCCAGGCCGACCGGCGCTGGCTGGGCGTGAGCGCCAGTGCCGCTGAAGATCAGCACGGCGACGGCCGCGACGGCCGCGATGGCGACCGCGAGCGCCGGCAGCACAGCGCGCTGACGATGACGCATTGGAATAGCTGTCACGATTATGGCCCTCTCATGGCGCGTGTCCGGCAGGCGCTACGGGAGGCAGCAGCCGAACTCGCACCGGACTACGATGCGTTCAATCGGACTTTTGCACATCTAGGGCCATAATGGTGCCGAAACTCGCGAAGCTGCCGATCGGTCGTAGCGCAGGCCATCGCACGCGGTCAGCCCGTCACCCGACCCTTAATCGCGTACGAGGACCACCTCCTGCATCCCTGCGACGTCGCCAGCAAGGACCAGCTATCGACTCAAGAACGCCTGACCGCATCGACGGCCAAGCCCACGCGGCATAACCTGCTCCAATTCATCCCACTACCTGGGCACCTGAACTCGTACGCCTACTCGCGGCGCAAAGACAAGTGGTGCCCGGGCTAGCGCAGACATCCGGTTCGCCGGGTTTGTGGTTGGCTCGCCGCCCGGCTCCATCTGCCATCCTCCTAGGACGGTGTAGGGGTGGTGACGTACAACGGGGGCCGCCGAGTGCCGGCATCCGGCCGGCGGAGAACCGATGAGTGCGGTTGTAGCGACCGCCCCAGCGGCCCCCGGGTCATTAGCGCCGCGCCAGCGCCGGGCACGCCCGGTAGGCGGCGGCAATGTCGTCGTCGGTGAAGCGGACCTTCCGGCCCAGGCGGTGGCAGGGGACTCGGCCCTTCGACACCCAGCGCCGCAGCGTCGTCTCGGCGATTCGCAGCCGCTGCGCGGCCTCCGCGTATGTGTAGTCGTCGTGCTGTTCTGCCACCTGGCTAACCTCCCCGATTCTGGCGGTGTGGGGGTTACGGTAGGCCATTGCGGCCGTATAGCGCCACATCTAGATACGGAGAGGAACATCAGGAACGGAGGGGTCTTGCGCCGCCTGCCTATACGGCTACTATCGGACCGCGCGTACACATCGCGCACCGCGCTGGAAGTGCTGCTTGGTGGCACGCCGCCCTACCGGGGTGGAGGCCCAGGTTCAAATCCTGGCCGGCGCTCGATGCCCGGCCACAGGGGAAGGTGGTGAAGGGTGTTCCACGGCTCCATCCCAGCGGACCTCCGCTCAATCATCTACGAGCACGCCGACTCCTGGCCCGACACCGACCTGTACGTCGGCTGCTCCGGGAACTTCACGATCGAGCGGACGCTGCACAGCCGGCCGGGCGAGCAGCGAGCCATCCACGGCAACGACGTCCAGGCGTACTCGAGCGCCCTCGGCTGGTGGCTGGCCGGCCGGGAGCTGGACTACCGGCTCAAGGACGAGCACCGCGACGAGCTGGCCTGGCTGGAGCCTTACCTGGCCACGTCGACGGACACCCTGGCCACGCTGATGCTCGGCACCCGGTTCCTCCAGCACGTCGGCCGGTCCGGCGTCTACTACGAGCGCATGGTCCGGGCCACGATCGGCCAGTTCCCGACGATGCACGCCAAGACGGTCGCCAAGCTGAACGCGCTCACCCTGCGCCTCGGCTCCTACTACTGCGGCGACGTGCGGGACTACCTGGAGAAGGTCGTGCCGGCCGACGCCCCGGTGGCAATGTTCCCTCCGTTCTACGCAGGCGACTACGAGGCGCAGTTCGCCGGCATCGACGAGTTCTTTGACTGGCCGGCGCCGACGTACGACATGCTCGACGAGGACGGCAAGGAGCAAATCATCGGCGCGGTCCTCGACCGGCCCCACTGGATCCTCGGCCTGCACATCGCCCGCGACGAGCTACGCCCCTGGCTGCGCGGCGTCGTCCAGACCTCCAACCGCGGCATGCCGATCTACGTGTACGCCAGCTCGGGCGCGCGGCGGGTTGTCGCGCCCGCCCAGCAGGTCGCCCCGATCCTCATGTCGAAGATCGGCCCTGCCGAAGACCTCGGCGACCGCATGGCCATCCACGTGCTCAACGGCGGCCAGTTCGCCGCCATTCGGTCGCAGTTCATGAGCAAGACGATCCTGCCCGGGTCGCCTCTGCTCGCCTGCGGCGTCAGCGTCGACGGGAAGCTGATCGGCGCGTTCGCGTACCTGCCACCGAAGTTCGACCCGGCCTGCGCCTATCTGATGTCGGACTTCCCGGTGTCGTGGACCCGGTACCGGCGGCTGGCGAAGCTGATCGTCATGGCGGCCGCCAGCCGCGAGGCCCAGTTGCTGCTCCAGCGGTCGCTGTCGAAGCGGCTCACCTCGTGGTCGACCACGGCGTTCACCGACCGGCCGAACAGCGCCAAGTACGGCAGGGGCATCCCGGGCGTGAAGTTGCAGAAGCGCAGCGAGCCGGCCGCCGACGGCATCCACCGGTACCAGCTCCAGTACGGCGGCCCGCTGGGGGACTGGACGCTCCAAGAGGCGCTGGCGGAGTGGAAGCGCCGCCACGGGAAGGATATGCGATGACCGACGACCACCGTCGCGGCCAGGTCGCCGCCGAGCCGGCCGGCTGCCCCAAGACGATGTGGGACGGTCCCTACAGTTACCGGTGCGGCCTTGGTGCCGCCAGCGGCGTGTGCGCGAGGCACGGCCGGTTCCGTCACGAAACGCCGGCGCAGGCCGACCCGGACCGGCCGTGCCCGCACACCGACATGCACTTGGACGCCGACGTGCAGCGGCTGACCGCCTCCGAGGACGACGACACAGTGGTGGCGTACATCGTGGAGCTCCAGGTTCGCTGCACGGCTGAGGGCTGCAACGAGCGGTTCCGCTGGAGCGGCGTGCCCGCCGGCCTCCGGCCGGACCGGCCTGCCTGTTCCCCGGACGAGTTCGTGCTGCACGCGCCGATCCGGCCGGCGACCGCCGACCCGGACTTCGGCCTCGGCATCCCCGGGTTCGCCATCCAGTACCGCGGGGGCCAGGGGTGAGCGACGCCGACGAGCTGGCCGGGCCCGCCGACGCCGGCCCACTGAACCTGCGCCCCGAGACGGTCGACCCGCACAGCCTGACACTGCTGGAGGTCAACGCCCGCTACATGCGGAAGGAGACGTTCGACCGTCTGGTGGGGAACGTCCGCCGAGACGGGGCGCTCACCAGCACCCCGCTGGTCTGGAACGACACGGCGGGTGGTCGGATGGTCGTGCTGTCCGGCAACCACCGGATCATGGCCGCCCGCGAGGCGGGCCTGACGGCGGTCAACGTCATCGTGGTCGACCAGCCGCTGTCCCGCGCCCGGCAGGTCGCCCTCCAGTTGTCCCACAACGCCATCGAGGGCGAGGACGACCCGGCCACGCTCAAGCAGCTCTACGAGGAGCTGGACGACGTGGACTGGCGGGCCTACTCGGGCCTGGATGACAAGCAGCTCGACTTGCTCGCGCAGGTAGACCTGGAGGGCCTGTCCGAGGCGAACCTGGACTTCGCCGCCATCCAGCTGGCGTTCCTGCCGCACGAGCTGGACGCCGCCCGCGCCAGCTTCGACGAGGCCCGCAAGCTCGTCCAGGCCGACGGCCGATGGCTCGCCCGGTACGCCGACTACGAGTCCACCCTGGACGCGCTCGCAACGGCCCACAGCGCCCACAACGTCGGCAACGTGGCCACCGCGCTCGGCCTCATCCTCGCGGTGTTCGAGCGGCACCTCGGCGAGCTGCGCGACGGCGTGTGGTTCGACCCGGAGACCGCCGAGCCGATCGGCAGCGCCAACCGGCTTGTGCCGATTGAGACGGTCGTCGAGACGCGCACGATGCCGGCCGACGCCGCGGCGGTGCTGGCCCGGGCCGTCAACAAGCTCGTCGCCTCCGGGGAGGTGCCCGCCGACCAGCGGTGGCGTGCCCTGGAGCTGCTGGCCGCCGACTACCTCGCCGGCTGACCCGTTCTGATCCCGGACGGCTCGCAGCTCCGCCGGCCGTCCGTCGTCCATCCGGCCGCAGTCGAGCATTGCGGCCCAACCTGAGAGGAAGCCACATGGCCGAGGGCACCAGCACCACCGCCGACGCCGAGGACGGCCTGTACGCCGGCCTAGACGAGCGGCAGCGCTACGAGCTGGACCGCCGCTGCGACCACCACCCGCCAGTGAACCTGGAGCAGGCCGAGCGGCACGCCCGGTGGAGGGCCGCCGTCAAGGCCGTGATGGCCGAGGCGATGCGCTCCCTGCCGCCCGGCCGCGAGTCCTCGCTGGTGCTCAGCGCCCTGGACGACGCCCTCATGTACGGCAATGCGGCGATCGCCCGACCCCCGATGTCCGGAGCGCGACCCGCGGGCCACTGAGACAGGGCGGCCCGGCCGGCACTTCCCCGCCGGCCGGGCCGCCCGCACCACCAGCACCACGAGGAGGTGACCATGAGCGAGCCGGCGATCCTGCCCTGGGACCGGCAGACGCGCGAGCCCGAGACGGCCTACGGCTACTTCGCCTTGTATCGGGACCTTGGCCGCACCCGCACCGTCGCCAAGGTCGCCACCGAGGTCAACAAATCCCGGGATTACCTCCACAACCTGGCCACCCGATGGAAGTGGGTGCAGCGGGCGCAGGCGTGGGATCGCGAAGAGGACCGCCTGTATATCGAGGGCCTGGCCGAGCAGCGCCGGGACATGGCCAGGCGGCACGCACGGATCGCGTCGGCGTTGCAGTCGAAGCTCGTGACCCGGCTGCAGAACCTCGACGCCTCGAAGCTCAGTCCGGCTGACATCGCGCGGTGGCTGGAGGTGACGACCCGGGTCGAGCGGCTGGCCCTCGGCCTGCCCGACTCGACGACCGCACACACCGGCCCAGACGGCGGCCCGATCCGCGCCGAGGTCGAGCAGATGAGCGAACAGCAGCGCGCCGACTTCTTCAAGGCGCTGATGGCCGAGGCGGCGGCCCGCGCCGGCCAGGCCAACCCGACCGGCGGCCCCGATACGGAGGGCCCCGGCGATGACGACGAGCACGAGGAGGCGGACGGTGGAACGTCGGCAGAGGACTGACGAGCGGACGACGCGAGTTGTGGTGGAGGTAGACGCCCCGCGCTGGACGGTGTGGTCGATCGGGGTGGGGCTGCTGCTCCTCGGCGTGAGCAACGTGACCGCCGTGGTGCTGCTGGTGACGCGGTGAGCCGTGGGCCCCGCTCGGTGCGGCTGCTGACCGGCCACCGCCGGCCGGCATCGGCCCGGACCGCGTGCCGGCCGGGCGGCCCGGTCGGCGTGGGTCCGCCGATGTGGCCGGCGCTCTACCCCCAGGGCCGCGCGGTCGGTCATGCTCGCGTTGTCGCCGTGCCGCCGGCGCAGCTGCGCTCCTACCGGCGGCGGGTGTGGGCGTGGCGGCTGCTCCTCGCCGGCTGGGTTGGCCTGACCGCCCTCGCTGCCTGGGTGGGCCTGCGGTGGATCGGCCTGGCCGGGCTCGGCTGCCCGCTGCTGATGGCCAGCCCGCTGCTGGGCATGTGGTGGTGCTCGATCGTGGACCTGCGCGAGCAGGAGTCCGAGCTGCGGCGAGGGCGCTGAGCCGTGCTGTTGTCGTACCCGGACCCGGCGCTGATGACGGACGCCGAGCTGGCCGCCTACCTGCGCGAGGTGTCCGAGGTGCAGGGCATGGTCCGGTACGACTGGCGGCGGCACGCCCGGCCCGAGCAGATGGAGCCGGCGTACTACCGGATCTGGATGCTGCTCGCCGGCCGTGGGTTCGGCAAGACCCGCACCGGGGCGGAGACGGTCCGTGGCTGGGCCGGCGCCCGGCCGGGCGGGCACTACGCGGTGATCGCGAAGACGCACCGCGAGGTGTACAACGTGTGCTTCACCGCCCGGCGGGCCGGACTGCTCGCGGTGGTGCCGCCGAAGCAGGTGCGGACATTCAACAAGAGCGAGCCGTACCTGGAACTCACGAACGGGGCGATCATCCGCGGGTTCGGCGCGCAGGACCCGGACACGCTGCGCGGCTATGACTTCGACGGCTGTTGGCTCGACGAGTACGCGGCCTGGCCGGTGCAGACGGCGCAGGGCGTGTTCGACATGCTGTGGTTCTGCATGCGCGAGGCGCCCGACCCGCGCATGGTCATCTCGACGACGCCGAAGCCGCTGCCGCACGTTAAGAAGCTGCTGGCACGGGCGAAGAAGCAACTGGCGCGCAGCCACCGGCCCCGGGTGGTCATCACCCGCGGCAAAACGATGGACAACGCCGCGAACCTGTCGCCGGAGGCGTTGGAGGAACTGCTGGAGCAGTACGGCGGCACGCGGCTGGGCCGGCAGGAACTGAACGCCGAGCTGCTGTCCGACGTCGACGGCGCACTGTGGAAGTCGGAGTGGATCGAGGCCGGCCGCGTCGACAAGGACGACGTGCCGCCGCTGGTCCGGACGGCCGTCAGCGTCGACCCAGCGGACACAGTGTCGGAGACGAGCGACGAGACAGGCATCGTCGCCGTCGGCCGAGGCGAGGACGGCGACCACTACGTGCTGGCCGACCGGAGCATGAAGATCGCCGGGGTGGCCGCCGCCCGGCGGATCTGGCAGTGCTACCTGGACGTCGACGCCGACGTGGTGATCTACGAGGGGTCGTCAGCGTGGCTGCGGGACATCCTGATCGACGCCTGGGCGGCCATGCAGGCAGAGGGGCTGCTGCCGGGCGGTGATCCGCCAATCGACGTGGTGCAGGCCCGCCAGTCGAAGCGGGTACGGGCCGAGCCGGTGGCGGCCCGGTACGAGGTTGTCCCACCTCGGGTGCACCACGTCGGCACGTTCCCGGCGCTGGAAGACCAGCAGACGACGTGGACGCCAGAGTCCGGGGACTCGCCGGACCGGCTGGACGCGCTGGTTCACGGGGTGGCGTACCTGCGCGCGAAGGAATCCCGCCGGGCGGTGGTGGCGTCGCCGCTTGGCAAGCCGGCCCGCCGGTCGGGAGGGCCGCGGTGACCGCGTCAGCCCGCCCGGTCCTCGATGACGTCTACGCCGTGCCGCTCGGCGTACCGCATCACGATGGTCTGCGCCTGCTGGTGCCAGTAGCATCGCCGCACGTTTCCGTCGGCGGTGAGCTGGAGCGCTTCCGGGCAGCCGAACTCCTGGACCAGGCCGGTGGCGAGGCGGTACGTGACGGCCAGCAAGCCCCGGCCGTCGGTGGCCAACTCGTCGATGTCAGCGACAGCGTCAGCCACTGGCGGCTGCCACACGGGATGGGTGCCCAAGGCGTTGACGAAGCCGTGGCCACGAGAGTGCACGAGATAGGCCGGCAGGTTCAGAGCCACCGGGAAGATGGTGACCCGCAAGGTAGCGAGGCCGCCCGCCGCCGCACGGTCCCGGGCGTGAGCCGCGAGGAACTTCAGCGCGGCGGCGATCGTTGCGACCAAATCCTCGTCATCGATGCGGCTCCCAGGCGGTGGGCCGTCGTCATGGCCGGGGCGGGTATGCCGGGCGTCGAAGCAGGCAGCGATGCTGCCACTGCCGTCCTCGTGCAGCTCGCAGGAAAGGTCCAGGTACAGCCTGTTCGCGTCGCAGTCGGCGGAACCCACCAACCGGCGGTGTCGAACGCCGGCCCGTCGGAAGTGCGTCAGCGGGATGTCCAGACCGCTGATGGTGCGGCCGGCGACGTCCTGCTCGAAGGCGTTGAGGGTGGCCGTGTCGATGCGGAAATCCCCGGGCAGGTCGGGTACGAGGGTAGCCACGAGCCAGGACTGCCGGCTGTCGAGGCGGCTGGTGAAGTCACGCTCGATGCGGGCAGCTTCATCGATGCGGTCGGCGAGGCCGGCGAACCGGGCGCGGTACGCCTCGGCCACCAGTGCCTCGGACAACCACACCGTCTGGGTGCCGATGCGCTTGGGGTAGAGCAGCGCGTTGTTCTGGATGTAGGCGTGTGGCGCCGTCGCCGTGCGGGCGACCCAGACGACGAGGAAACCGGTGCCCGGCCGGTCGGGATCCTCGACCGGGATGATGTCGAACGTCGGCGTCGGCTGGACGTTGGCGACGACGGTCTGGTGGAGCCGGAGGCGCTCGGCGTCGCTGATGTCGACGCCCACGGCCTTCGCGGCGCGACCCTGGCTGTCCTCCTCCATGCCGAGGATGAGCAGGCCGCCGTTGGCGTTGGCCAGGCCGCCGACGTCGCCGCACAGCGCCTTCCGGTCCCGGTCCCTGCTGCCGTACGTGTCGCGCTTGAAGTCCAGGTCCGGTCCTTCGGCGGTGCCCGGGATGAGGCCCGTGACCTGCGTGTAGGTCAGGGACTCGTCGATGGGTCCACCGAGGAGCTGTTCGAGTCGGCGGTTCCGCAAGGTCGGCATGGGCCTGATCGTGGACCGCCGTGTCGTGGTGGGGCAAATCCGCAGGTCAGTGGGGATTTCGATTAGACAGGTGATGATCTTGATTGATACAATGATTATGTACGACAGAAGTCGTACGTTCGTTCACGTGGAGTAGAAAGGACCGAGAGGTGACAGCACCCACGAAGACGCGCCGCCCCAAGACGAAGGCGAAGGTGACCGCGCCGTACCTGGCCCAGCTCGACCCCCGGGAACTGGTCGCGCACCCGAGCAACCTGCGGACCCAGCTCGGTGATCTGACCGAGCTGCGCGCGTCGATCGCCGCGCACGGCGTGTGGCAGGCGCTGACCGTCGTCCCCGAGGACGGTGGCCACCGAATCGTCGCCGGCCACCGGCGGGCCGCTGCCGCAGCCGAGGCCCTGGAGGCCGGAGAATGGGCGGAAGGGCAGCCGCAGACCGTGCCCTGCCTCGTCCGCCCAGACATGCAGGGCCTGGCCCCCGACCAAATCGTCGGGATGCTGGTCGAGAACGACCAGCGCGCCGACCTCACCGAGTCGGAGCGGGCAGCCGGGTACGCGCAGCTGGAGCTGTTCGGCCTGGATGTCGCCGAGATCGCGCGCCGGACCGGCCGGAAGACCGAGCACGTCCAGTCCTCACTCAAGCTGAGGAAGCTCGGCACGGCCGCCACTGCGGCGGCCGACGCTGGCCGGCTGAGCCTGGAGGACGTCGCCGAACTAGCCGAGTTCGAGGACGACCCGAAGGTGATGGAGAAGATCCTCAAGGAGGTCGGCAACGGCTGGGGGATCAAGCACAAGGTCGGCGAGGAGCGCCGCAAGCGGAAGGTCAAGCAGGCCATCGCGGACGTGACCGCCGAGCTGGAAGCAGCCGGCGTGAAGATCGTGAAGAAGCCGAAGGAGTGGCCGTACAACAGCCAGATGGCGCGCGTCGACCAGCTGATGACGGTCGACGACCAGGAGATCGACCCGGAGACGGTCAAGACGCTCGACGGGTACGGCGCGTGGGTCGAGGAGCGGTGGGACTCGGCCGAGGCGGTCATCGTCTGCCTCGACCCGGAGTCTCACGGCTACAAGCGGACCGGGTACAGCAACTACAAGAGCCCGGCAGAGAAGGCCGCCGACGAGGCCCGCGAGAAGGCCCGCGAGGAACTGCGGGCACGGCTCAAGGAGTCCGCGGTCGTGCGGCGGAAGTTCCTCGTCGAGCGGTATGGCAGCGCGAAGGGCGCGAAGACGCTGCTGGTCGAGGCGATGCGCTTCGCCGTGGTGTGGCCGGACTTCCTGCACTACCGAATCGACCGGGAGCTGATCAAGGACCTGGCCGGCGGTGAGCTGAACGACGGCGCGACCGCTGGGCAGGACCGGCTGAACCGGCTCCTCGTCGCTCGGATGATCGGCGCGCAGGAGCACAACGTCGAGCAGGTCGTGGATGGCCGGTGGGTCGCGCACAAGGACCTGATCGTGCTGTGGCTGAACCGGCTGGAGGAGGACGGCTACGAGCTGTCCGACGCCGAAGCGGGCATGCGTGACCGGCTCGTCGCCGACGAGGAGGAGCGGAAGCGCCTCGCCGCCGAGGAAGAGGCGGAACGCATCAAGGAGCTGGAGGAGGCGGGCTACGCGCGGCGCGTCGACGAGGACGACGAGGAGTACGACGGCGAGGTTGGCGACGAGGACCGTACCGACGCGGTGATCGTTGACGTTGCCTTGCCCGACCACGACGCCGAGCCCGAGCCCGTACCGGATGCCGTGCCGGAGCCCGATGCCGATCCGGACCCGTCTGGTGAGGCCGACCCGGAAGAGGTAGCGCGGGCGTGACGCGACTCGTCCCTGCCCGGGACGGGCGGGAGGCGGCCACCACTGTGGCCGCCCCCCGGCGCCTCCCGGCACCACCCCCGAACGCGCCCGACCTCGCGGAATGCGACGTGATCGTGGCCAACCACAGCGGCGGAAAGGACTCCCTGGCCATGCTGGACGTCGTCGCGCACGACGCAGACGCCGTTGGGGTACTCAACCGCGTGGTCGTGCAGCACAACGACCTCGGCCGGGTCGAGTGGCCCGGTGCCCGCGAGATCGCCCAGCAGCACGCCGAGCACTACGGGCTGCGGTTCGAGGTGCGTAGCCGCCGAGGCCCGGACCTGCTGGACGACATCCGGCGGCGGGGGAAGTTCCCCGACGCCGCACGCCGCTGGTGCACGAGTGACCATAAGCGCGGGCCCGGCCGGACCCTGCTGACCGAGTTGACGCGCGAACTCGCCTTGGACCGGCCGGCGAGGATCGTGCAGTGCTACGGCTTCCGTGCCCAGGAGTCGCCGGGCCGGGCAGCCAAGGAGCCATTCGCCTACGACCGGGGCGCGTCGACGCAGACGACCCGGCAGGTGTGGACGTGGCTGCCGATCCTCGGCTGGACCGTCGACCAGGTGTGGGACCGCATTCGCGCCAGCGGCCTGCCATACCACCCGGTGTACGACGAGGGCATGTCCCGCCTCTTCTCTCCACAGTTCGCTGATGTCTCAGTTTCATCGACCTCGGCCGCATCGCACCGACCCCAAGCCGCCACGCGACATCGTCGGAGAACTTGAGAACCTACGCACACAACTGCGCCGCAAGACAGGCGAATGCGCCCGTCTCCAAGAGCGCCTGGCCGCCGCCGCGACCACGATCGCCGCGCTGCATCACGACAACAACGCGCTGCTCGACGAACTCGCCCGGCACCGGTCCGCCAACGTCATTCCGATCGCATGACCGAACACCAGATTCCCAACCGAGCCGAACGCGAGGCACTCAACGCCGCGCTACCGCGAGCCTTCCGGAGTTCAGGCGAGCGCGTCAACGATCTGTGCGTGGCCAGCCCTGACCGCTCGGGCGCTAGAGTACCGACGTGAGCAAGCAGTTGGTACGTGATGCATATTCGTCCATGTCAGAGCAGTACATCGCCCTGTTCGACGGTGACTGGCAGGCCCACGAGGACGACATGGCCCTCGTCCGGGACCACCTCGCCGGCCTCGACGGCACGGTGTTCGACCTCGGTTGCGGACCCGGCCATTGGGCCGCCTACCTGCACTCGCTCGGCGCCGACGTGACCGGCATCGACCTGGTCCATGAGTTCATCGACCACGCCCGGACGAACTTCCCCGGGCCGGAGTTCCGGCTCGGCTCCATGACCGAACTAGACGTCCCCGACCACTCGGTGGCCGGCATCCTCTCCTGGTATTCGACCATTCACCTGCCGCCGCAGGAGCTGGACCGAGTACTCACCGAGTTCCGCCGGATGCTGACCCCATCCGGGAGGTTGGTGATCGGCTTCTTCGACAGCGACGACGAGGTTGCCGAGTTCGACCACAAGGTCCTTACGGCTTTCCGCTGGCCGGTAGACGAGTTCTCCGCCCGCCTGACAAAGGCCGGTTTCACCGAACTCCAGCGCCTACAACAGCAGCTCCCAGACCGCAAATACGCCGCCATCGCCGCAAGCGCTAGCTGAGTACGCTGCACAAAGTCAACATCTGGACGACGACGGCGGTTCGGCCGGGCCCAATCGCGGTCAGGGATGCTCGGCGCCGACACGGACGTCACACCACATCAGACCACCGCACTCCGACACTTTGACGCCAAGCGACAAGCCCGATTGGCCCATCAGTTCGAACCCCGGAAGGCCGGGCAGACGCCTGTTGCATAGTCTGCCCGGCCCAGCAGTTGGGCAACGAACGGGTGTCTCATGAGACAGCCGGATTCTGGAGAACACAATTCGTGCTCGTTCTGCGTCCTCGCGTCGCGGCAGGACCTGCTGACCGCGTGTCGTTTACGGTCCGACCTGGCCCGCGAGTATGGCGCAGTGGAAGTGGAGATCGGGCACCGCTTCCGCCGGGACCTCAGCATGGCGCAGATCCTCGACGAGGCCGGGGTGTGACGTGGACGAGGAACTGCTACGCGGTAGCTGCCCTGCCTGCGAGGCCGGGATCGGCAAGACGCACGCCGACGACTGCGACGTGGCCGAGTGCCTGGCGTGCGGCCTAAAGCGCATGCACTGCCCGTCCTCTGCCGCCAAGGGACATGACCCCGGCCGGGCCGTGTGGACCGGCGACTGGCCGGGCCACCGCGAGTGCCGCCAGTTCGGCTGGCACATCCGCTGGGACGCGGACGCCGGGCAGTGGAAGCGGTGCGCCCCGGACGTGCCCGGGTCCGGGCCCGACCTGACCCGGCTCTACCGGTTTGGGCGATGGGACGCGGACGCGCGCCGGTGGCGGCGGCGCCCGGCCCTGCTCTACAGCCGGGCCATGCGGGGCGGTCGGGCCACCGTCGAGGAGATCACCGAGGTCGCGGAGCGCTGGTGCGCCGAGGTCGGCTACGAGGTGGTCGGCCAGTACGTCGGCACCCGCGGCTGGCGGGAAGCCATCGCCGACGTCGCCGACGGCGCGGCCGACCTGGTGGTGGTGCCGTCGGTGGAGCGGCTGGGGCTCGGCAAACAGGTGTTCGACCGGATCCGGGCGGTCCGGGATGCCGGCGGCGACATCGCCGGCCCCGGCGTGCAGATCGACGCCAGCGGCCGAGTCATGGCGGCGCGGTTGAGCAGCACCGACGAAGTGTGGGAACGGTCCACGATGGATGACGGGAAGCGCAGCGCGTTCGACGTGGCTCGGGAGGCGCTGCTCAACCGCTACGGGACGCTCGACCCCGATCGGATGCGGGCGCTGGGAGCGGATGAGGTCGAGGTCGGCGCGGCGGTGAACATCGCCCGGCGGGACGGGCAGGGAATGGCGCGAGAGAGGCGGGTCATCCTGGCGTGCCCGCCGGTGAACATCAACGAGCTGCTGGCCGGCACAGGCACTCCGCCGTACGTGCCGACCATCGAGCACTCGATCGTCCGGTGCGTCGACTGTCGGAGCGAGGTATGGATCGGTCCGAGGCAGCGGCAGGCAGCCCTAGCGGCGCCGGAGGCGACCCTCGTGCTGTGCATGCCGGACGCGATCGCCGAGACGGCCCGGCGTGGGCAGCCAGCGATCGTCGGGCACCTCGGCGGCGGTGACGGGAGGCCACGACTGCCGGGTTAGTCCGCTGGACGGACTAGCGGTGGCCAGCTACAGAGGTTGAAAGGCTGACTTCCGTCGGCGTGGCTCCGTGATTGAGGTCGATGAGTTCGATAGGTCGGAGGAATGAGGTATCCGGCTGGCGGTGGCATGAATGCGGCAGCCCGGGTCCGGCGGGAGAAGGTCCGGATCCAGGCTGCGGGCATGTTCGAGGAATCTCGATCGACCACGCAGATCGCTTCTGAACTGCGGGTCACTGAGAAGTCGGTGCGGGACTGGCGGAGGAGATGGGCGGCAGGAGGGGCGGACGCCCTCGCGTCGACTGGACCGGGTGGCTCGGACTGCAAACTCTCTGCCGACCAGCAAAAACAACTCGCCGAGATGCTTGATGACGGGCCGCTCGTGCACGGCTGGGACGACGCCCGCTGGACTCTCGCGCGGGTGGCGGAGCTGATCGAACGCTGCTTCGGCGTCTCCTACACCCTGCGCGGGGTGTCCTACCTGCTGCATCGCATGGGCTACAGCCAGCAGGTTCCAACCCGCCGAGCGATCGAACGGGACCGGGAGGCGATCGCGAGCTGGCATCGCAGGCGGTGGCCGTCGGTAAGAGGTTGGCGGCGGCGCAGGGTGCCTGGATCTGCTTCCAGGACGAGGCGGGTCAGGTCCTGCGACCGCCGGTGAGCAAGACCTGGGCCCGGCGCGGCCGGACGCCGGTGGTCGAGGTCTCCGGCAAGGGCTCCGGCCGGGTGTCGGTCGCCGGCCTGGTCTGTCTCAAGCCCGGTGAACGCGGCCGGCTGATGTGGCGCACGAAGCTGCATCGTGGCCGCAAGGGCGAACGCGGCAGTTTCAGCGAGGACGACTACATCGCCTTCCTCGACCAGGCCCACCAGCGGTTACACGCGCCGATCGTGCTGATCTGGGACAACCTCAACACCCACGTCAGCCGCCGCATGCACGCCCTGATCGCGGCCCGGCCGTGGCTGACCGTGATCCGGCTGCCGTCGTACGCACCGGATCTCAACCCGACCGAGGGCGTCTGGCGCTGGATGAAACGCGGCCTGACCAACATCGCCGCCCACGGCGTTGACCACCTTGCCGAACTGGTCAAACGACGGCTACGCGCCTGCCAACAACAGACCGACCTCCTCGCCGGCTTCTTCGCCAACACCGGCATGACCCTCGACCCCGAACCGCTATGACGGCCTCTTCCCGAGCCGCCGACGTCAGTCCAGAACGGCAGTCGCCTCGACCTCGACCATGAGATCCGGCTCGCCCAGCGCGCAGACACCCAGCAGCGTGATCGGCTTGACCGGATCCACGCCCAGTTTCGCGGCAGCGCGGGCGACGCCCTCACCGAGCAGTGGATACTTCTCCGGGCTCCAGTCGACCACGTAGATCGTCAGCTTGGCCACGTCATCGAACGAGCCACCGACCTCGGTCAACGCCCGGCCCACGTTGAGGTAGGCCTGCTCCACCTGTGCGGCGAAGTCGCCGGCACCCACCGGGTTGCCGTCGGCGTCGCGGGCGACCTGACCGGCCAGGAACACCAGCCGAGATCCCTCGGCAATCGCGACCTGCCGATACACATCGGGCTTCGGCAACCCGTCCGGGTTGAACAACGTGACGGCCATGCGCACTCCTCATTGTCGAGTCGATCCTGCCGTACCATAGCAGCGCTATGTATCGTGCCAGGCATGCCAAGACCGAAGGACCCGGAAGTCCGCACCATGCTCATCACCCGGGCGGCCCACATGCTCCGGGTACGGGAGCCGGTCACCCTCCGCTCCCTGGTCGCCGGAACCGGGATGTCGACCATGACGGTCTACACGTATTTCGGCGGCATGGACGGGCTGTGGGGAGCACTACGCCAGGAGGGCTTCCGGCGCCTGGCGAACCGTCTCCGCAGGGTCACCCAGACCGACGACCCGGTCCGTGACCTGACCGCACTGGGAGCGGCCTACGTCTCCACCGCCGTAGCCGACCCCGATCTCTACCGGGTCATGTTCGACGACGGATTCAAGCTCGAAGACCCGGCCCAGGCCGACGAGACCCTGCACCACCTCGTACACACCATCAATCGAGCCAAAGCCGCAGGGCGGTTCCGTCCCGAGATCGACCCACTCGTGCTCGCCACGCAGAGCTGGGCAATCGGGCATGGCCTGACCTCCCTGATCACCGCCGGTCCGCTGCCCATCGAGGCGTTCGCGCACGGCGCACCGATTCTCACCGCGGTCTACATCAGCAACGGTGACGAGCCCGAACGCTGCCGGCGATCAGTCACGCTCGGTTGGAGCGAGATCGACGTATGACAGACTTAGGTACGCCTACGACCCCATGGACAACCCTGAGCCCGGGCCCTCATGCAGAAGCTCGGGCTGCGGCGCTCATGCCGCTCGCAGCCGGATACCTCGTACTCCGGAAAGTCACGTCGACGAACCCCAGTCTTTCAACCTCTGTAGTCCGTCCAGCGGACCAGTCGCTGCCGAGCCGGCGGCAACGGGGACGGCCCCCGCACCGGATCACCCGGTGCGGGGGCCGTCGTGGTTCAGCGGTATTGCCGGCGCTCGCGTCGCAGCATGACGAACGTGGCCAGGGCCAAGCCGACCGGTGTGGCCGACTCGGGGACCATGTGCGTGCCGACGCCGACCGCGGCTGCGACCAGCCCCATCAGCAGCATGCTGTACGGGATCCCCGGCTCATCGAGGCCCCCTTGCGGCAATACCTGGGGTGAACCGTCCTGGATTACCTGGGGTGAAGCCGGCACCCGGTGCTGAACTTTTGCAGCATGGGGTCGTAGGCTTGCCATTGCGTTGACTCCTTCCGCCCGCACGGCGTTGGTGTTGCGCTTCGGCGGGTGCCCGGGGTAGGAGCCGGGTGCCCGCCCTTTTCTGTTCGCACCGCGTCGGCCGACCACGGCACGTCGTCCGGGGACCCGAAGTGGGTCCACGCGATGAGACCCCTGTTGAAACCCGGACTCCAGGGAGCCTAACCGTGCGACGGGACAGGTTTCCAACATGCGCGCGCCCGAAGGCGCTGTGACTTCGCCGGCGTCTTGTAAGGCGAGGTGCCCTGCTCTCGGCAGGCGGTCGCGCGGAGCAGAATGCTTGACAAACGGGGTCGGCGGCAAGGATTTCATTGTTTTGCCACCCCCGGGGGCGGGTTGCTGCATGGCCTCTGTGGAGATGCCGAGGGTCGGCGGAAGCGGGATACACGGCCAGCCGCAAGTCCTACCTCGGGTGGGCATCGCATCCGTTGTCAATCGCCGGCTCTACTCGGACGTTGCCGCACCGGCACCGGAGAACGAGGTGGCCGCCGCACCCGCACGGCCACCAGCCGTGCACCGGCCTGGTCGCGGAGCCGCCTGCGTACGGGTTGCCGGCGCCGCAGCGCTGCGGCTCGTCGCCGACCAGCTCGCGCACCCGGGCACGCTACTTGCGCAGGCATTCGACGTGTCGGACCTGACCCCCATACTGACTGGATGTCCAGTGAGATCAATGTGACGTACCGCGTAGCCCGCGACCTGCCGGCCGCCCAGCAGGCCACCTGGCGTACCTTGCTCGCCGAGTTCACCGCAGAAGTGCCCGACCCGGAGAAGGTCGAGGTGGTCATCACCGACGAGTACGAGAAGGTAGCCGGCGAGTACCTGGTCCAGGAGGCCGACCGCGCGAACGACTCGATGACCGCCGAGCAGTACCGGGCCGACAGGGCCGACGGGGCGCGGGCTGCCGCCAAGACCTGCGTCCTGCCGGGCGGCAGGATCGTGGTTGTGGCCGGCAACGGGCTGGTGCCGTACGGGATCCGGTCCGCCCGCCACATGCTGCTCCACGAGGCACAGCATGTGCGCCTGCACCAGCAGGGAGACCCTGCGTGGGCCGTGCACCGGCGGGTGCCGTTCACGCTGCCGGACCGGGAGATTACGTGGGAGTACCTGTGGCTCGCCGAGAGCGCGATCGACGAGTACCGGTGCGAGCGGACCGTGCATGAGCGGGGGTGGACGGACCCGGCGAACACGGTCGATCCCGGGGACGTTGCTGGCGTCGTCGCTACCTTCCGCGCTGCCCGCACCGCCTGGGACGTCACCGGCGACCTGATGGGCGCGTACCACGCCGCGTTCGCGTCGCTGGACCGCATGGCGAAGGTCCTCGGCTACGGTGCCGCCGGCATCGTCACCGGCGTGATCTCGGCGGCGGCATGGGCGAAGGCCCCGGTGGCAGGTCGGATTCTGGACATTGTGGAGGACCTTCCGGGCACCGGCGTGGTTGTGCGGAGTGAGGACCTGATCGCGGCCGCTGTTGAGGTAGCAAAGCGGCTGCGGCGGATCTTGCAGGAGATGGGCTTCGACTGCTTCTACACGGCCGACGGCGGGACGTACTTCAAGCCGTTGTAGTCCTCAGTCAGCGGCTTGACTTCCACCGCCTACAGGTGCTCCGTCAGTGGGTCACCGTGACCTGGTTCGCCTGATTAGGTATCCCAAGTAGCTCGGGAGTCGACGCAGCCCGATCAGCGAGGCGCGCAACCAGTAGGAAGCGGATACCCGAAGCCGAGTGGCGAGACGAGGTTCAGGGATGATCTGCCGGGTTGGCAGGTGAAGCCCGGACCGACGCCAGGACAAGCCCGCGGAGTCCACGAAATCAAGCACGCAGTAAAACTCATCCTGCAGGAGGTCAGAGTCACGAACGGGCCACCGCAGCGCGGCGGTCCAGGCCACGTCGTCCTGAACTACCGAGAAGAGGGCGGGCTCGTCACCGATCGAATCAAGGTAGCCCGTCACGTAAAGCCGAACCGTCAGATTGAAGATCGGCATGCTGCTGTAGTTGGTGATCAGACAGCCGACGTGGGTGATCTCATCGGACCGCTCCCCGTCCCGCTTCATCGCTATCGGCCGGGCGACTACCAGCCGCGCCTGTGCCGCCTCGTTGTCGCGCTGCTCTTCGCGTCTCACCCGGATTTCATGCCGGAACAGCAGGCCGGTGAACAGCACGGCGACCGTGGACATCAGCAGACCGGCGAGGCTCCCCCACGCCTGCATCCAGTCGGTGATCTTTGGGACCTCTTCAACAGCGAGCACCGAGCCAGGGTAGGGCGTCGATGCGACACGAGCGGCCTTTGTGTCGACCACCTACGATCCTGCCGTGGGATGGTTGGAAGCATCGGTGAAGATAGTGACTGCCCTAGCGTGGCCTGCCGTTGTCTTGGTGGCGGTCATACTCCTACGGCGCGAGATCGGTCAAGTGTTTAGACGCCTGAACCGCTTTGCGGGCCCGGCCGGAATTGAGGCTGAGTTCAGGGAGGAAGTGGCTGCAACGAGTGAGCTAGCCGAGGTAGCTGCGCCTGACAAACCGGACGAGTTGGCATTGCCAAGCCAACGAGATGGTGCTGCGCGTCTAGCGCCCAACCCAACCCTTAGCGATCTGATCGAAGAAGCCGAGCGGCACCCGGTCGGTGGCGTCATGCGCGCATGGCACCTGGTAGAAGATGCGCTGAATCCACGTGAGACAGGCAGAAGGCTAGTTCCGAGCTATCAGCGGCTAATGGAACTACGCCGTGAAGGCGTCATCAGCGACGACCTGTTCGTCCTGGGGCGGAGGCTGCAAGAGCTCCGAAACAAGGTCGCTCACGGACGGGTCATCCCCGACCCTCCAGAGGTGCGAGATTTCGTAACTAGCACGTGGCGACTGGCTGCGGCCCTGAACCAGCTTCCCACCGAGTCGGCGCTCCCACCATTCGAAGACTGACCCTCAGGCCCGTCTGAGGACCTAGCGGCCGGCATCGCGCACCGGCTATCCGGCCGCAATGGTGTTGCCTATGCTCATAGGTATGACGGGGTTGATCGAGATCGCGGTGGTGCTGCTCTTCGTGGCGAGGGTGGCCCGGCTGATCGTCGCCGACGAAATCACCCGGCGACCCCGGGAAGCGATCGTGAGACGACTGCCAGAGGGCAACGCGTTCGCTTACCTGCTGTTCTGCCGGTGGTGCCTGTCGGTGTGGGTGGCCGCGCCGGTCGCCGCCGGGTGGTGGCACCTGTCCGACGTGCCCCGCTGGACCGGGCTGTGGTGGGTGGATGTGCCGACCGCCGCGCTGGCCCTGTCGCACGCGACCGGCCTGCTGGTGCGCGCCGAGCCCGAGGAGTAGCGCATGGCGTGGTGGGGCACGAAGCCGAGCCTCGACAGCGAGGTCGGCAAGGCGACGGCCGTGGTCGCCTCTGCGGCGAAGATGCGCTACGAGTCCAGCAGCGGCGGGAGCCTGCGGAAGGTCACGAAGCAGCAGTGGCAGGAAGAGGCATGGCGGCACTACGAGGAGTGCGGCGAGTTCTCGTTCCTCGTCGACCTCATCGCCAAGGCGATGAGCCGCGCCCGGCTCTACATCACGCAGATCGATGACGAGGGCCGGCCCGTCGAGAAGCCCGACCAGGCACCGGCCGGCGTCAACGAGACGTTCCTCGGCGGCCCCGGCCAGCAGTCGGAGCTGCTGCGCGACGCAGGGATCCAGCTCGGTGTGCCCGGCGAGTGCTACCTGATCGGTGAGCCGGAGCGCGACGCGGACGGGAAGGCCACCGACCGGGAGCGGTGGTTCATCGCGTCTGTCGACGAGCTGTCCGAGCAGGCCGGGAAGTACGTCCTCGACCAGGGCGACGGCAAGCGGGAGCTGGAGTCCGAAGAGACTGTCATCGTCCGGATCTGGGTGCCGAGCCCTCGCAAGCACGCTCTGCCGTCGTCGCAGGTGCTGTCCAACCGGCGGGTGCTGCGGCTGATCGAGCGGCTGACGCAGTACGTCCAGTCGCAGATCGACTCCCGGCTCGCCGGTGCCGGCGTGCTGCTGCTGCCGAACGAGTTGTCGTTCGTCGCCCCCGAGCAGGAGGAGAACCCGGAGGACGGGGTGTCGTCGTTCCTGGCGACGCTCACGGAGGCGATGACCACCGCGGTGAAGGACCGCGACAGCGTCGCAGCCCTCGTGCCGATTGTCGTGCAGGGCCCCGCCGAGCACCTGGAGAAGGCCCGGCTGCTGTCGTTCGCCACGGAGCTTTCGTCGGCGGTGCCGCAAATGCTCGACGGCGCGATCCGCCGGCTCGCCCTCGGCCTGGACGCCCCTCCGGAGATGCTGCTCGGCATGACCCAGGCGAACCACTGGGGCGCCTGGATGACCGACGAGGCGACGATCAAGTACCACGTCGAGTCCAAGCTGGAGCTGTTCTGCGCGGCACTGACCCAGCAGATGCTATGGCCCGCCCTGGAGGGCGCACCCGGCGTCGCGGACGCCCGCCGGTGGATCGTCTGGTACGACACCAGCGAGCTGACGCAGACCCCGGACAAGGGCGCCGACGCGAAGGACCTTTACGGGCTTGGCGAGCTCTCGGGTGACGCGCTGCGCAGGGAAACCGGGTTCGGTGACCACGACAAGCCCACCGACGACGAGAGGGAACTGCGGCGTCTACTGGAGATCATCCGGACGGTGCCGGCGGCCGGGCCACTGCTGGTGCAGCGGCTCCTGGACGTCGCGGGAGTAGGGGTGCAAATCGATCCGGAAGCGCTGAAGCTGGCCCCGACGCCACCCGACCTGCCTGCCGGCCACCCGGCAGGCGACGAGGAGCCGACCATCGGGGAGCCGCCCGACGGCGACACGGAGGACCGCGGCCCGCCAGAGCAGGCAGCGATCACCGCGGCGGTCGACCCGCTGTCCGGCCCGTTCGTAGCCGCCTGCGAGGCCCTGGCGCTGCGGGCGCTGGAAGTCGCGGGGAAGCGTCTCGTTGGCCGGGAGCGGTACCGGCACACCGACCTGTCCGTGTGGGAGTACCACACGGTGCGGCAGTCCACACCGACGTCGGTGCCGCGACTTCTGCAGGACGCATTCACTGCGGTTCCTGCGGTCGCCGGCCGGCTCGGCGTTGACCCGGAGAAGCTGACGGCTGCCCTCAGCAGATATGTCGGCGGGCTGCTCGTGTCGGGTTGTCGGCACGACGTCGGTGAGCTGCGGGAGCACTTGGCCCGTTCCGTCGCCGGGGAGCTGGTGCCGGCGTGACCGCCCCGACCGCTTTCGTCCCTGACCTGGTGCAGGCCCACGGGCATGCCTGCCAGCGGTCCGGGCGTGGGAGGGGCTGCACTGTCATCCGCTGGTCGCAGTGCCGGACTTGCGGGTGGTGGGGAGAGCTGTGGGACGGCGACCAGCCGCCCCTGACCGACGCGACAAACGCCTGCGACCCGGTCGACGTCGAGCGGTACGCGCAGATCAGGAGGAACGGTGGCTGACCCGGCAGAGGTGACCCTGACCCAGCTGCGCAACGCGTTCGCGCCGCTGGGCATCGTCCTCGACGAGGACTTCGTGCGGCTGGAGCTGCGGGAGAACGCGCTGACGATCCACCGGCTGGTGCGCACCACGTCGGGGATGCCGGCGTGCCTGCCTGACGGGGGCGTGCAATGCACCGCCACCGCCGTGGCGGTGGCCGCCGAACCGCCGCCCGGCCCGGAGGCGTGACCATGGCCGACGAGCCGGACCCGTGGCTTCCGCTGCGCCTCACCCACGAGGCGCGGGTGATCGCCGCCGAGAAGCGCATCGAGCAGGCGGCCCACGCGGCGCTGCGCACCTGGCTGCGGTCGGCCCGGCAGGTGACGTTGCCGGTCACCGCGGCGGCGCTGCCGGCCGACCCGTCGGCCCTCGCCGGCGCGGGGCAGGCGTGGTTCGAGGCGATGACGGTGCACCTGCTGCCCGCCGTCGACGCGACGTTCCTCCAAGGCGTCGCCGACGCAGGCGGCGACGTCGAGCTGCTGCGCGTCGCGCAGATGAAGGACGAGTACCTGGCGGCCCTGCCCAACCGACTCCAGGGCGTGCCCGACAGCGCGTGGACGCAGGTGACGGCGGCCGTCGCCGAGCTCACCGCCGACGGCGCGAGCATCCCACGGATCCGCGACGCCATCGAGGAGATCCTCGGCGACCTCGCATGGCAGGACCGGGCGGTGACGATCGCCCGGACGGAGACGATCGGCGCGTACAACGCCGGCACCCTGACGGCCTGGCTGACCGCCGAGTCGGCGGCGGACGAGCGGCTGGACAAGGTGTGGGTAGCCACGCACGACGAGCGGACCCGGGACGACCACCGGAACGCCGACGGGCAACGCGTCGCCCTGGACGGCGCGTTCGTGGTCGGTGGTGTGCCGTTGCGGTATCCGGGCGATCCGGCGGCGCCGCCCGGCCAGACGGTGCAGTGCCGCTGCACGATGATCGAGGTGCCGGCCGATGAGCCGCTGCCCTCGGTCCCTGAGCACCCGTGGCCTCGACGAGATCGGGCCGCGGGGTTGGACATCACGGTGACGGCGGCGGGAGCCGCGAAGGGTGGCAAGCCAATGGCGACGTGGAAGGGGACGCTGGCGCCGCTGGGTGCCAGGTCGGGTGACCGGCGGATCTTCGCGGCGGACGGCGAGTGGTCGTTCCGGGATCTGCCGCTGCCGCTGCGGTGGGCGCGTGAGGACGCCCCCGGGCATGAGGGCGCGGTGACCATCGGCCGGATCACGGCCGGAGAGGTGCAGAAGTCGAAGCTGACCGGCTCCGGGGACTTCCTGGATGCGGTGCCGGAGCTGGGTGAGGCGCTGGAGCTGCTGCGGGCCGGGGTGCTGTTTCCGTCGGTGGACCTCGACGACTTCGAGTTCGTGTACACGGACGAGAAGGGCAAGCCGGTCGAGGAGATGAGCGATGAGGAGTGGGAAGCGTTCATCGAGTCCGGCGAGGAGCCGTACATCACGGTGGTGAAGGGCCGGGTCATGGCGGTGACCCTCGTCGGCACGCAGGCGTTCATGGAGGCGCGGCTGGAGCTGGTCGACGACGAGCAGCCGGCCGACGGCACCGAGGATGAGACGCCCTCGGATGAGGTGCCGAAAGAGGAAGCGGCGGTCGTCGCGGCCGGCGCGGACAGCAGAAAGAAGCAGGTCGCGCCGCTGTACCCCCCGAGGGCGTGGTTCGACGACCCGGGCCTGACCGAGCTGACCCCGATAACTGTGACTGCCGATGGGCGGGTGTTCGGGCACCTGGCCGACAACGACTGCCACCTATCGTTCCTCACCGGCGGGCAGTGCGTGCTGCCGCCGGCGGAGGGCGGATTCGACTGGTTCCACCGGCCGGAAATTCAGACCGCTGAGGGTGACCTGGTGGCGGTCGGGCACATCACGGCCGGCACCGGGCACGCCGACCTGGCCCTCAACGCCGCTGCGGCCGTATCGCACTACGACGACACCGGCACGCAGATCGCTGTGGTGCGGGCCGGCCGGGACGGGCACGGCATCTGGGTCGCCGGGTCGCTGGTGCCGGAGGCCACCGAGGAGCAGGCGCAGTTGCTGCGCCGGTCGCCGCTGTCCGGGGACTGGCGGTGGATCGGCGGGGCACGGCAGCTCGTCGCGGCGCTGTGCGTCAACGTCGGCGGGTTCCCGGTCGTGCGCGGCCGCTCGTCAGGCGGGCGGGCGTACGCGATGGTTGCCTCCGGTTGGCCGGGCTGGCGGCCGTCCGAACGGGCCGTTCGGCGGCCGGCGGCAGCAGCCTCGCCCCAGGACGTCGAGGCCGCAGTGCGCCGCGCGGTCGAAGCCGGGTTCGCGGCTGAGCGGCAGCGGATAGCCACAGCGGCGCAGGCAGAGCGGATCGCGGCGAGCATCGGCCGGGACCGCAAGACGCTCGTGGCGGCGCTGACCGCCACCGTGCACGGCGAATAGGGGAGGAGATGCCAGTGGGCTGCAACTGCGGCAGCAAGCGGCGCAGCACCGTGTTCGTGCTGTCCTACGAGGACGGGCGCACGGGCGGCGAGTACACGTCGAAGACGGCGGCCGAGATCGCCGACGTCCAGAAGGGCGGCGGCGGCACGATCCGACAGGTACAGAAGTAGTCAGGGACCGAGCGCCGTTGCCTATGGACTGTCGCCGCCCTGCGGGCGGCCGTTACCTTCCGTAACCGTGATGGGCGGGAGCGGCATCGCTGAGGTGACGTCTTGGGGCTGGGAAGCGGGCGAGTCTTGCGTAACACGGCGCAGGTGGCGTGATGCAAGTCACACCCTCCTGGTTGGCTGGGCGTCAGCGACAAGTCGGGCTAAAGCTGCATAACTTTCAGGGTCTAGGCGCGGGATCTCTGCCCCGCTGGCGGCTTGAAGGCCCGAGTGCGGCGTGCTGGGGGCCACTGCTCCCTGCGGCCGCCGACGCGCTGCCCGGCGAGTGCGGTCCGCTGATCGTGCCGGCGCTACACGTCCTGTGCCCCCAACCAAGGGAACCAACGCAGTGTCGGGCTTCCTGCTCCGGATGCTGCCGGCCGCGCTGACGAGTTCGCCGCCAGTGCGACCGGCCGGACTGCCGCTCGTCCGCGGCACTGGTGGACCTGTGGCCATCGTTCCTGGCTTTCTCCGGTCGGCGCTCTTGGTCCTGGTAGGCGCCTCGCCCCTGGTCGGGCCAACAAGCAAATCCTTCGCGGCGCACAGCGTGTCTTTAGACGCTGCGGTGACCTGGTTGATATGGGCTCGGCATTCCAGCGAGGAAAGTCAAGGTGCGAGGAGGGGGCGGGTAGGAAAGGGAGCCTCGGCGGTCGGCATGGACGCGTCTGGTTGTAGCTGGCGCTGGGCTGCTGGGGACGGCGACGGCCGGTGCGACTCAGGCGGCAGGTTCCTGGACGTGCGATCGCTCGCGGGCGGTGACCGTGCAGCGCGGTGGCGCCGTCGGCGGCCGTGATCACGCCGCCACCGCTGACCCTCCGATCAGGAATGCTCCGCTTCTTTGCCGCAGTCGGTTCACCCCTGGCAGGTGTTTACCCCTTGCGCACCGTCACCGCCTCTCCGCCCGCCGAGGCGCGCCCGGCCCTGGCCGTGGGCGTCACCGCGGCCGTGGGCGTCACCCCGGCCGTGGCCGTCACCCCGGCCATGGGCGTCACCCCGGCCGTCATCCAGTCCTGATCTCCTCTCGGCGGGCCGTCAATGATCGCGCAGCCGCAGCCGCAGCCGCAGCCGCAGCGGAGAGGCGGAGCGGAGGTGGAGCGGAGAGGCGGAGCGGAGGTGGAGCGGAGAGGCGGAGCGGAGGTGGAGCGGAGAGGCGGAGCGGAGGTGGAGCGGAAGACCGGAACGAGGCGGAGCGGAAGACCGGAACGAGGCGGAGCGGAAGACCGGAACGAGGCGGAGCGGAAGACCGGAACGGAAGACCGGAACGGAAGCGGAACGGAAGAACGGAAGCGTGAGTCGGTCGGTCACCTGGTCCACGGTCAGGGCCCGAGTCGGTCGGTCACCTGGTCCACGGTCAGGGCCCGAGTCGGTCGGTCACCTGGTCCACGGTCAGGGCCTGAGCCGGTCGGTCACCTGGTCCACGGTCAGGGCCTGAGCCGGTCGGTCACCTGGTCCACGGTCAGGGCCTGAGCCGGTCGGTCACCTGGTCCACGG
>NZ_SMJY01000053.1:0-29853 GCF_004348355.1 Micromonospora sp. KC721
GAGCTCAGCCGCGTGGTGTACCTCGCCAAGACCCAGAAGGTGGACGCGGTGACACGCCGAGAAGCCCGCACCGACCAGCGGTACGTGCTCGACGCCGCCTGCACCTCCGTGACCCCGGGCCGGAAGATCACGTACGAGTTGCTCAGCTCGAACGAGTCCGTGGCCAGCGGTGACCTGCCGTGCGACGGCAACGTGATGAGGACGAGTCCGACGCTGCCCGCGACCGCCATCCAGATCAGCCTCGCGGATCTGGATGGCGTGACCGCCGCCTACGCGGTCATCACCCCCGAGCCGTCCTGACCAGGCCCGCGTGGCCACCGCTGGTCAAGAACGCAGCTTACGCAGGGCCTTCCCCCATGCTCTCGAACTCCTCTGTGGCCTGTCCGAACAGCGCGATCAGCCACTCGTGCACCTGGTCGTAGCCGGCCTCGTCCTCTTCCAGTTCCGCAGCGTCCTGCGGGCGAAGACCGTGCTCATTGACCTGCGCGAACGGTGTGGGCATTGGGACCAGCAGGCGGAACATATCGGCCCTGTCGGTGCCGGCCGCGCAACTCCTCAAGCCGCGCGGCGCGCTCGACGCTGCGTGGGTCAAGCGGCTCGGCGTCGGCAGGCCACGGCACCGGTGGCGGATCGGCCAACTTCAGCCGCTCACCAACCAGCGTGAGAATGCGGGTCAGGTCCTCGGCGGCGACCCGGGCCGCGACGCCCGGAGAGCGGTGCCGCAGCCGCTGCATCGGCAGCCGGAAATCGGCTCGCACCGCCCGGCCGCCACGCCGTACCGTGCCGGTGTCCTCGTCGGTGAGTTCGATGATGACCTCCAGCCACTCCCGCCCTGCGGTCGTCCACCAGGCCCGCCAGTCCTCGCGGCGATCCAACTCCTCGGCGATGTCATGGACCGCGTCGGCGTACGGCTGCCAGTCGCCACCGCCACCGAACACCAGCGGCCGGCACCACCCATCGGAGCCGCTGATCTCCTCGTGCACCCGGCCGAGGTGCTCGGCCTCACCGGACGACCACGACCGGGCGGCTGCGACGGCGGGATCGGCACGCACGGCGTGATACACCTCCGGCCCGGCCGCCACCACGGCGAGCAGGAAGCTGTGCAGCGCGTCCCCCAGCAGCGGAAGAGGTTCGGCACCGGCAGGATCGCACACATCCCGCACCGGAAGCTTCTCGAACCGTCCGCCATCGAGTTCGCGCACCGCCGCGTCGACCCGTCGCTGGAACTCCTCGGCCCGGTCGCCCAGCCGATCCCTCAGCCGGGCCACCGACCGCTCGTCGGCGACGCCGCCGAGCTCACCGACCAGCGCCCAGAACTCCTCATCAGTCACACTCATACCCATCGTGCGAACAGTGCCGCGACGTGGTCCCGATCCGCGCCGACCAGCGGGCGGACCGACGCCACCGCGGACACCTTAATCCCGCCTAACGTGGCGAGCCCCGGGCCGGTTCACGAGAAATTCGGAGATCGCCGAAGCCTCATCCGGCTCCACCGTGCTCGTGGTGCGACGGATTGACCATGTCCGCGCGGCGGCAAAAAACCTGACCACCATTTCAGCACGGTGAGCAACACGGGGCTGACTGTGAGTGGTGTCGTTGGATAAGGTCGACGGCAGAGATCGGTGCCCATCGATCATGGGGGAGACGTTGGCGTGAAGTCGGTGGTGTCGGCGTTCGGCCGGGCGGGGGCGGCGCACCGGGAGGCCGTTTCGCATGCGGAGGCCCCTCGGACGCGCCTGCGTGACCGATCTTGTGGTTCATCGTCATCGCCGCGACCCGAGGTTGAATCCGCAGACGCACCTGCCACCGGTGGTGGGGCGTTGGACACCACGAACCAGGGGAGGAACATCCAGTGGCCAGCATCGGAGACATCAAGGCGGGACTGGCTCACGGTAAGTCCGAAGCCGACAAGGCACTCGCCCAGCTCGCTGGCGTCAACGCGCAGGTCGACAGGGCCATCGCCGTACTCCAAGCTCTGGCCGCCGGTACCCAGCAGCCGGCTGTCGTGGGTGCCATCGGCAAGCTCAGCGCCGCCAAGCAGAAGTTCGGCGAGGGCGCGGGCCTGATCCAGGCCGCCGCCGCGCAGACCGAGAAGTACAGCGCCGTCGTCTGACACCGAACTCTTGGGAGGTCCTCCCGATGCCCACAGTCATCGTTCCCGTCGGTCTCAACCTCGGCCCCTCCTACCGCTATGTCACTCCCCCAGACCCGGCCCCGGAGTACTGGGAGGTCCGACTCGGCAACGACTCCGAGGAACTGACTGACGAGGAATTCCAGCTATGGGGGCGAGCCTTCTTGGATCCGGAGCGTCACGCGCGCCTCGAGATCAACCGTGAGACTCTTCGACGTGACGCACTTGGCGTTGGGAGTGGCAAGAGCAACCCGGACGCAATCATCGACCGGCTTCTCGATCGTGGCTTGTTGATCGAGTTCGACCCGAATGGGGAGCTGGAGAAACCGTTCCGGCGGATCAGGCTCTATCCGCTCGCGGAAGGCATGGGGAACACCCCTGAGGAGCCGGATCGACGGCTCATCGGCCACAACGGGCAGGCACACGTAAAGGTCAACTACACCGTCTACGGAATGTGGGCCTACTCGTCGAGCATCGGATCACTGTGGGAGGCATGCGTCGACTTTGAGACAGGCGCGAAGGAGCAGCATGAGACGGGCGAGGATGTCGAGGTGGTGGCGGCGGCCGAGGTGGCAGGCGAGGTCGCCAAGACCCTTCCGATGTTGATCGCTTCCGGCTGCGCGTTCGTTGACCTGGTGCGGTAGCTGTCGATGGCTTGGACGAGAGGACGGGGCCAGCGTGGGCGCACCAGGGACATGGGCAGACCTGGGGCCCGACAGAAGGCTGCTGGGGCGCTGACCGCGACGGTCGGCGCCATCCGGGACACCGCCATCGAATCTGCACGGGAAGGCATCACCAAGGTCAGCGAGAAGGTCGGCAAGGTGGCTGGCGCTGGGATCGCCGTGGCGGCCACCGCGGCAGTCGACGCCGCCGGCCACCAGCCCTCGCCCCTGGTCGCGGTGGGGGCGGCGTACGCCGGCATGAAGGTCGGTGGCCTGGTCGGCCGGGCCATGAATGCCGGGCTGGACCGGATCACCGCCGGACGGGGTGGCGGTCCGATCGGTTCGGTGATGGCGGAGTTGAGCATGGTGCTGCAAACGCTCGATCAGGTGGTACGAGGCATCGCCGAGGTTGTCGACTCGGTGAACCAGGCCCAGGCCCACGTCCAGAAGGTCAGCCGGGGCGGGGGCAACAACCTGCTGAACAGCGCGGTGCGTGCGTGCCGGCAGGCGCCCGTTCGCCTCGAAGAGGGTGTGGACGAGGTCAAGCAGGCCCAGGACCTCGTCGGTGAGCATCTGGTGGCGGTGGCGACGGCCGGTGGCTGAGCGCGCCGGGTTCCACGCGCTACGGCACCTCTTCGCCACGACGCGGATCACCAACGCCCGGCTTGTGCCCGTTGATCTTGCGAAGAGGAATCACCTGGTCAGCGGCGATATTGGTGGGCCGGATACCACCATGCGAACCACGCCACCACGATCACCGGCAACCCGCTACCACTGAACTTGCCCGGCCCACGAGTCTCGGGCGGGCCCGATGATTCCGGCCCGGCCAGCCGAACCCGCCGGTCGGTCGCCATGGACCGCGTCGACCCACGCCGACTTCCGTGACACCCGAGGGCGGACAAGTGGTCGGGGGGGTATGGGGATTGCCAATAGGCCTTCTGGTCGGCGGCCTGGTGCCGTCGATCCTGGTCGTGGTGAGGAGGCAGCCCTGGTGACGCGAGCACTGGAAACGTAGAACATTTAGTTCTACACTCTTGCCCATGGAACGCATCGGTGTCCGGGAGCTGAACCAGAACACGAGCCAGGTGCTGGCTAGGGTGAGCGGCGGCGAGACCGTCGAGATCACCGATCGCGGGCACCCGATCGCCCGACTTGTTCCAGTAAGTGACGACAGGTCGATGCTAGCCAAGCTGGTAGCTGCGGGGCGGGCAGTTGCCCCGACCGGCGGCGGCCCTGTTCCGCTTCCACCGAAGCTCGGCGACCAGGATGTGGACGTGGCCGCCACGCTTGCCGCGATGCGGGACGAGGAGCGCTGGTGATCTACCTCGATTCCGCCGCCGTCGTCAAGCTGGTGCGGCAGGAGGCATGCAGCGCTGACCTTGTCTCCTGGCTCAACAGCCACGGCGACGCGCCGCTGGTCTGCTCCGCTCTCGTCGAGGTGGAAGTGCCCAGAGCGCTGCGCCGATCAGCTCCGCAAGCTCTGATCGGAGTGCCGGCGGCCGTCGGACGGCTCTTCCGACTGGAGATCGACAGTACGATCCGCGCGACCGCAGCCGCGTTCGCTGAGCCGACGCTACGCAGCCTCGACGCCATCCACCTCGCCACCGCCCAGGTTCTGACCAACGAGTCCGGAACGGCACTCATCGCCTTTGTCACCTACGACCGGCGACTGCTCGAACGTGCCAAGGGAGCAGGATTCCCCGTAGCAAGTCCCGGCCAGAACTGACCCGCGACCTCCGAAGACGGGCACTGGAACAGGACGAGATCCGCCCCGCCGAAGCCCTCGAACAGCTCCGTCACCAGCGCACATCTACCACGGTGCCGTCGCCAGTTTGATCGGCTCGGTGACGCCCTCACTCGACTCGACCGGTGTGTGCTGACGGCGCCGCGCCATCTCGGTCAGGGTGTATCGGGAGAGGTCGTTGCTGGTAATCCAACCGTCGTCGGACGGCCCTTCGGCCGCACCGCGCAGACCCTCGAGAAGCACCTCGGTGAAGACCGACGGGCGATCCGGTCCCTGCGCCTTCGACGCCTTCATGTGGGTGCTTGACGTCAGGATGAAGGTGCCACGTGGACGCTTGAGGCGGCGCGGCTCTTCACGCACCCCACCGCGGAATCGGTTCCGTGCCGTGAACGCGCCAGAGAAGCAGCAGTCGAGGAGGACCACCTTCTGGCTGGCCTTGGTGTCGTTGAGCAGATGGCGCAGGGTGCCGTCGGTGTCCAGCGCGGATGCGTGCGAACTTCCACTGACCGTGTCCGTCGCGGCGAGGAACAGTGACTGCCCGTCGCCGTGTAGCACTCCGTGGCCGGAGTAGTAGAGCAGGGCCAGGTCGTCCCTGCGGCGCGCGCCGTAGAACTCCTCGACGGCTTGGCGCAGGTGTTCCGCCGGCAGGTCCAGTTCAGCGCGTACGGTGTCGAACTCGCCGGCACCGTCGAGCAGCGTCTTGAGCTGCGCCACGTCGTGATGTACCGACGGAAGGGGCGCGAGCTCACGGTCGACGTGGCAAGTGGCCGTGCCAAGCAGCAGGGCATGCCGTCCCATCAGGGGCGGGCCCGCTCGATCGCGGCCCGTACCGTGCTGATCAGCTCATCGGTCTGGCGGTGAGTGGGCCGGTCGATCGTCAGCTCGATGTCGCCGACCCGCAAATGCACCCGGCGCCCGTCGTGGCGTCGGAGGAAGGCCAGAACCACCTCGACCAACGCCTGCACGTAGCCGGGTTCCGTGCCCACCAGCACAGTCACCACGCCGACGGCCAGCTCTGCGACGCCTTTGGCATTTGGGTCGACAACGGGGCGTTCGACGCGCTCCACCTCGCCGATCTCGCGGAGTTCGTCCGTCAGATCGTCGGTCAGTTCACCGAGAACGAACAGTCCTGGGCCGGCAGGTACGCGGCTTCGACCAGGCAATGTGGGACGCCTCAGCGCGGGGGAGCTGACCATCGACCAGCAGCTCCAGCGGGCCGGTCCCGAGCTGCTGCACCGGGAGACGAAGACGGCCGCCTCGGACGCCACCCTGCCGCTGCCGGACATCTGCACCGTGGCGCTGGACGGCCGCCGCGCCGCACAGGCCGCCGCCCGGGACGCCGCCGGCCCGGCCTGGCAGCCTTCGGACCTCGTCTTCACCACCCGCTACGGCCGGTCGAGCCACACAACGTCAACCGCTTCTGAAACCGGCGTAGCGACTTGGCCGGCATCCGCGGATCACCGTCCGGGACGCCCAGCGGACCTGCGCCTCGCTCCTGGCCGACCTGGACGTCCACCCCCGGGTGGCGATGCAGATCCTCCGGCACGCTCCGTTCACCATCACCATGGAGATCTACACGGTGGTGTCCTCGGCGGCCACCCTCGACGCGCTCAAGCGACTTGACCAGACACTCGACCGATGACCGCCGCGCTGCTGGTTCCAGTCCAGTCCGCTACCGGTCGACGTAGTGGTACCGGCAGGCGATGATCTCGACGTCGTCCTTGCTGATCCGATACACCAGCCGGTGTTCGCGATCGATTCGGCGGGACCAGAAGCCGGACAGCTCTCCCCGAAGAGGTTCCGGCTTGCCGATGCCCTCGTATCCGTTGCGCATCACGTCCGCGATGAGATCGTTGATGCGCTTGACCAGCTTTCGGTCTGTGTGGCTGAGGTACTGGCTCCATGCCGTCGCGGTGAAGACCAGCCTCACGCGACGTCCCGCACGGTGGCCGGGTCGATCAGATCCCGCTGGGCCGCATCACCCTTTTCCAGCTCCGCCATCGACCGGCGCAGTGCGGCGGCGTTGCTCGGATTGCGAAGGAGGTACTCGGTCTCCTTCATCGACTCGTACTCCGCAAGCGGCACGATCACCACGGGGTCGTGGCCGGATCGGGTCACCACCACTTCCTCCGCGTCGTTGATGACGCTGTCGAGTTCGGCGGCCAGGTTCTGCCGTAGCTGGGTGAAGTTCACGGTCCGCATGGTCACCTCCGGGCGATGGGTACAGAAAACTGTACCTCAGGTGGGGCCTGCGGCGGCATGCACATGCGTCGCCGGTTACTGCTGAACTTTCCCTGCTGTACCGGCCCGGATCACACGGCAACAGTAACTCGCAAAGGGCTGCTGACCTGCGGAAAAGTGGAGCCCAGGGGACTCGAACCCCTAACCCCTGCCTTGCAAAGGCAGTGCTCTGCCAGTTGAGCTAGGGCCCCCAGGGCGGTCGGGCCGCCTGGTGCTGGCTGCGACGAGCGGTCAGCGCAGGTCGGGCGCGGTGGTCGCCTCGTGCCAGAGGGCACGCTCGTCGTTGGACGCCTTGACCTTCTGAGCGACGACAGCAGCCACGGCAACGACGCCGGCCAGGATCAGAAGCTTCTTGAACATGGGGCGCCCCTTCGCGCTCGACTACCGTCGGAACGGGTGTGCGGTGGGGCTAGCTGGAATCGAACCAGCGACCTCAGAGTTATCAGCTCTGCGCTCTAACCGACTGAGCTATAGCCCCGCGTGGCGACGAGCAAGGTTAACCCATCGCCCGGTCCGACCCCAAATCGGGGTGGCCGTGGCGCTCGCGCCTACTCGACCGTACTCGCGGCGCTCGTCGGCGGCGACCCGTTTCCCTCGCGCGTGTTCGGTGCGGCCCGGGTAGATCGACTGTTGATGCGGCCTGTGGGGGTGTCCGGGCAACCACAAAACGCAATACGCGGCAAACGAAGTCGATCAAGGCGGGGTGGGACGACTGAAGCGTCGGGTGGACAGCTCGACGCCGGGGCGCCGCTGGTGCGGCACCCCGGCGTCGAGACGGGATCAGTCGCGCTCGGCGAGGGTCAGCTCGATCCCGCCGACCAGGTCGGCGCAGACGTTGTAGACGAACGCGCCGAGCGTGGCGAGCGCGGTGAACAGGACGACGTTGACCAGACCGATCAACGCCGAACTGAGGATCACCCCCTTGGCGGTGATCTGGAAGCCGCCGGAGTTCCCGCTCGCGTTGACCAGATCGGTCAGGCTCTCATTGACGCTCTTGAATACCCCCATGGCGTCCAGGGCCAGGTAGAGCACCGAGGTGGCGACCACCACCACGATGAACAGCACGATGGAGACAGCGAACGCGAACTTCATCACCGACCACGGGTCGATCCGCTTGAGGTTCAGCCGGGCCCGGCGCGGCCCGCGCGAGGCAGCCGAGCTGACCGAGGTACGCGCGGCGCGTACCGCGTCACCCACCCGCGCGGCCCCGACCGCCGCCGAATTGGCGACCCCCGGTGGCAGGCCGCCCCCACTCGCGGGACCGCCGGTGCCGGTCGCCCGGGTACCATCCGGCGACGGCGACGGCTTGCCCGCGCCGCCGACCTTGGGTTGGGTGCCGGTCCCCGACGACGACGCGGCGGCACCCACCTTGATCGGCTGTGTGGCGTTGCTCGACTTGCTCGACGTGACCACCGGCATGGCGGCGGAGGTCGGCGCCTCCACGTCCGATGTCTCGGACCTCTCGCTCGCCGGCGTGTCGTCGCCTGGCTTCTCCGGCGGCGGGGCCATACCCGGGGCCCGGGTGAACTTCGGGGCAGGCGCGTCGGCGGGGACGGTCGCCCGACCCACGGCCGCGCGGCCGGCCGCGGTGCTGCCGCTCTTCGCGGCCTCCTCGTCGACCGGGGTGGCCGAGGTCCCCTTGTTCCCCGACTTCGCCTGTGTCTCCGTCATCAACTAGTCCTGTTCGTCAGGCTCGTCGGCATTGCGAGCAATCGCCACGATAGTCACGCCGTCCGGGAGGTCCATCAGCTTGACCCCCATTGTGTTCCGGTCACGCGTACGGCGTACAGGCTTCACCGGAGTCCGGATGACGCCACCGTTGCTGGTGATGGCGAACAACTCGTCCTCCGGGTCGATCACGACCGCGCCGACCAGACCACCGCGTCGCTCGGTGATCTTCGCAGTCAGCACGCCCTTACCTCCCCGGCCCTGGACCGGGTATTCCTCGATCGGGGTACGTTTCGCGTATCCCCCGTTCGTGGCTACCAGAACGTCCATACCCTCCCGGACCACCTCCATGGCGAGCAGAACGTCGTCATCGGAGAATCGCATGCCGATCACGCCCGTGGTGGCCCGCCCCATCGGCCGCAGCGCCTCGTCGCTGGCGTTGAACCGGATCGCCTGAGCGTTCTTCGAGACCATCAGCAGATCGTCGGAGGGTGCGACGAGGGCGGCACCGACCAGTTCGTCCTCATCGCGCAGGTTGATCGCGATGATGCCGCCGGACCGGTTGGAGTCGAACTCCTCAAGCCGCGTCTTCTTCACCAGGCCGTTCTTCGTGGCCAGCACCAGGTAGGGGGCCACCTGGTAGTCCGGGATCTCGATGATCTGCGCGATCTGCTCGTCCGGTTGGAACGCGAGCAGATTGGCCACGTGCTGGCCCTTGGCCACCCTACTGGCCTCCGGCAACTCGTACGCCTTGGCCCGGTAGACCCGCCCCTTGTTGGTGAAGAACAGGATCCAGTCGTGCGTCGAGCAGACGAAGAAGTGGCTGACGATGTCGTCCTGCCGCAACGTGGCCCCGCTGACACCCTTGCCGCCACGCCGCTGCGAGCGATAGAGGTCGGCCTTGGTGCGCTTGGCGTACCCGGTGCGGGTGATGGTGACCACCACGTCCTCCCGGGCGATCAGGTCCTCCATCGAGACCTCGCCGTCGAACGGCATGATCTTCGTCCGCCGCTCGTCGCCCCACTTGGCGACGATCTCGCCCAACTCCTCCGAGACGATCCGCCGCTGCCGCTCCGGCTTGGCGAGGATGTCCTTGAGGTCGGCGATCTCCACTTCCAGCTTCGCCAGGTCGTCCAGGATCCGCTGCCGCTCCAGGGCCGCCAGCCGCCGCAGCTGCATGTCCAGGATCGCGGTGGCCTGGACCTCGTCGATGTCCAGCAGCCGGATCAGGCCCTGCCGGGCGTCGTCGACGGTCGGCGAACGCCGGATCAGCGCGATCACGTCGTCCAGCGCGTCCAGCGCCTTCGTCAGACCACGCAGGATGTGCGCCCGCTCCTCCGCCTTACGCAGCCGGAAAGCCGTCCGTCGGCGGATCACCTCGATCTGGTGCTCGACGTAGTAGCGGATGAACTGGGCCAGGTTGAGGGTGCGCGGCACCCCGTCGACCAGCGCCAGCATGTTGGCGCCGAAGGTCTCCTGAAGCTGGGTGTGCTTGTAGAGGTTGTTCAGCACCACCTTGGCGACCGCGTCGCGCTTGAGCACGAGCACGATCCGCATGCCGGTACGGCCGGAGGACTCGTCGCGGATGTCGGCGATGCCGGCGAGCTTGCCCTCCTTGATCAGCTCGGCGATCCGCTCGGCCAGGTTGTCCGGGTTGACCTGGTACGGCAGCTCGCTCACCACGAGGGCGGGGCGGCCACGCTTGTCCTCCTCGACCTCGACCACGGCACGCATCCGGACCGAGCCACGGCCGGTCCGGTACGCGTCCTGGATACCGGCCTGGCCGACGATCAGGCCGTAGGTGGGGAAGTCGGGGCCCTTGACGATCTCCAGCAGCGCTTCCAGCGTGGTGGCCTCGTCGGCCTCCGGGTGCTCCAGGCACCACTGCACGGCCGCGCCGATCTCCCGCAGGTTGTGCGGCGGGATCTTGGTGGCCATGCCGACCGCGATGCCCTCGGAGCCGTTGATCAGCAGGTTGGGGATGCGGGCCGGCAGGATGGTGGGCTCCTTGGCCCGGCCGTCGTAGTTGTCCTGGAGGTCGACGGTGTCCTCGTCGATGTCCCGCAGCATCTCCATGGCCAGCGGGTCAAGCTTGCACTCGGTGTACCGCATCGCCGCAGCCGGATCGTTTCCGGGCGAGCCGAAGTTGCCGTTGCCGTCGACCAGCGGGTAGCGCAGCGACCAGGGCTGCGCCATCCGGACGAGTGCGTCGTAGATCGCCGAGTCGCCGTGCGGGTGGAACTGGCCCATCACGTCGCCGACCACCCGGGAGCACTTCACGTAGCCTCGGTCCGGTCGGTAGCCGGAGTCGAACATGGCGTAGAGGATCTTGCGGTGGACCGGCTTGAGCCCGTCCCGGACGTCCGGCAGCGCCCGCCCGACGATGACGCTCATCGCGTAGTCGAGGTACGAGCGCTGCATCTCGACCTCGAGGCCGACCGGCTCGATCCGGTCGTGCTGCGCGACGACGGCGGCGGCTACCTCCGGGGTCTCCGGCTCGTTCGGGATGGACTCGGGAGTATCGGTCACTGTTAACCCTTATCAGACTCAGAGTCGTTTTTGTGCTGTGGATAACGGCTGTGGAAACCGGCCAAGCTGTGGATAACTCTGTGGACCCGCAGGTCGGCCGGTGGCTGCCGGCCGACCACCCGAGCCGGTCAGATGTCCAGGAAGCGCACGTCCTTGGCGTTGCGCTGGATGAAGGAGCGGCGGGCCTCCACGTCCTCACCCATCAGTACGCTGAACAGCTCGTCGGCGGTTGCCGCGTCGTCGAGCGTGACCTGACGCAGGGTGCGGGTGGCCGGGTTCATCGTGGTCTCCCACAGCTCGGGGTAGTTCATCTCGCCGAGACCCTTGAACCGCTGGATGTCGTCCGGCTTGGCGTTGGGCCTCTTCTGCTGACGCAGCGCGATCAGCCCGTCCCGCTCCCGGTCCGAGTACGCGTACTGGGCGTCGTCGCCCTTCTTGTTCCACTTGATCTTGTAAAGCGGTGGGGCAGCCAGGTAGACGTGGCCCAACTCGACCAGCGGCCGCATGAAGCGGAACAGCAGAGTGAGCAGCAGCGTCTGGATGTGCTGGCCGTCGACGTCGGCGTCGGCCATCAGCACGATCTTGTGGTACCGCAGCTTCTCGATGTCGAAGTCGTCGTGGATGCCGGTGCCCAGGGCGGTGATCAACGCCTGGACCTCGTTGTTCTTGAGCACCCGGTCGATCCGGGCCTTCTCCACGTTCAAAATCTTGCCGCGGATCGGCAGAATCGCCTGGGTACGCGGATCGCGCCCCTGCTTGGCCGAGCCGCCGGCCGAGTCGCCCTCGACGATGAAGACCTCGGACTCGCGCGGGTCGGTGGACTGACAGTCGGCCAGCTTGCCCGGCATCGAACCGGACTCCAGCAGCGACTTGCGGCGGGCGAGCTTGCGCGCCTGCTGGGCGGCGATGCGGGCCCGGGCCGCCTGGGAGGCCTTCTGAATAATGATCTTCGCCTCGGCCGGATTCCGGTCGAGCCAGTCGACCAGCCACTCGTTGCAGACCCGCTGCACGAAGCTCTTCACCGGGGTGTTGCCGAGCTTGGTCTTGGTCTGGCCCTCGAACTGCGGGTTGGTCAGCTTGACCGAGATGATCGCCGCCAGGCCCTCGCGGATGTCCTCGCCGGAGAGCTTCTCGTCTCCCTTGAGCAGTTTCTTCTCCGCGCCGTACCGGTTGACCACGCTGGTCAACGCGGCCCGGAAGCCTTCCTCGTGGGTGCCGCCCTCGTGGGTGTTGATCGTGTTGGCGAAGGTGTAGACCGACTCGCCGTAGGACTCGTTCCACTGCATGGCGATCTCGACCGCCATGCCCTCCTCCTCGGCGCCGAACTGGACCACCGTCTTGTGGATCGGGGTCTTCGAGGCGTTGAGGTGCCGGACGAAGTCGGCAATGCCGTCCTCGTAGAGGAAGGTGACCTCGCGGATCTTGCCTTCCTCGCCCTCCGGGACCCGCTCGTCGAGCAGGTGGATGGTGAGGCCGCGGTTGAGGAAGGCCATCTCCTGCAGCCGGCGGTAGATGGTCTGAAAGTCGAAGTTGACGGTCTCGAAGATGTCCGGGTCGGGCCAGAAGGAGACCGCCGAGCCGGTCCGGTCGGTCGTCTCGCCCTTCTCCAGCGGGTTGGGCTTCGAGTTGGTGTACTGCTGCCGCCAGACGAAGCCCGACTTGTGGATCTCCACCGCCATCTTGGTGGAGAGGGCGTTCACCACGGAGACGCCGACGCCGTGCAGACCGCCGGAGACCGCGTACGCCTTGCCGTCGAACTTGCCGCCGGCGTGCAGCACGGTGAGCGCGACCTCGACACCGGGCTTCTTGAGCTTCGGGTGCAGGTCGACCGGGAAGCCACGACCGTTGTCGGTGACCCGGACGCCGCCGTCGGCGAGCAGCACCACGTCGATCGTGTCGCAGTGGCCGGCCATCGCCTCGTCCACGGCGTTGTCCACGACCTCCTGCACGAGGTGGTGCAGACCGCGCTCGCCAGTCGACCCGATGTACATACCGGGCCGCTTGCGGACCGCCTCCAGCCCTTCGAGGACGGTGATCGACTCGGCGCCGTAATCCTGCTTGTCCTGCGCTGCCACCCTCGGCCACTTTCTCGCACCGGCCACGCCACAGGGCGCGGGGGCGCGGGTTCGGCGGGCAGCACGCGACGTCGGCGCACAAACCGGCCCCCGAGGACGCCAGGTCACGGAACGTGCGCCGGTCGCCGCGGTTGCCCGCGGATCGCGATCGGCTAGACCCGACACAGGACTTTGATCAAGGGCCGCCGGGGCCCGTGCCCGTCGCTCCGTGCCGGGTCTTCGTCTCGCCCCTAATCCTACTGTGCGCAACCGACGAAGACGCCACTCGGCACCCCTGCGCGGCGTCTGAGACCCCCGTAGCCGGCCGAACCGCGCTGCCCGCGACTCCCCCTACGCGCCAGGGGCCGATCTTCGGCGGCATCGCCGGGGGATCCGTCACGGGACGGCCGGTCGACGGTAGCGCGCAGCGTGGCCGTACCGTACCTTTGCGGCACCGCCGCCACTCGTCTTGATCTTTGCCATCCGCAACCGGGACGATTGACCCGATCGATCCGACACGTGCTCAAGGGGTGACGCCAGATGGGGCTGGACAACGTCGCGGTGCACTGGCCGCGGACCGGCCGCTTCTACGACCCGGTCGCGCCGGCCGAGTTCGTCGATTTCGGCGAGATCGTGGACATCCCCCGGATCTCCGCGCCCACCGCGGCGCTCGCCGAACACATCGCCAAGACCGGTACCGTCCGGGCCACCGCGTACACGGAGCTGGTGGACCTGATCCTCGGCTTGGAGAATGTGCTCTACGCCACCGAAGCCGCCGCCGAGGACGAGGATCCGGTGATCGACCCGGACGGCTGCTCCTGGATCGCCGGCGGGGTGGAGCGGTTCATCGCGCAGCACCGCCCGCACGGCGAGGCGGTGACCTTTGAGTCGGTCAGCGACGTGCTCCGCTCGCTGCTGGCCGACGGCCGCCTGGCCGAGCAGCAACTCCGCTGGCTGGACGCCCGGCTGGACCGGCTGCGCGACGAGAACGGCGACCCGCCGCAGTGGGACTTCACCTGCGCCGAGCTGGGTGTGCTGGCCGCCTTCTACCGGCGCTGCGCGGATCGGGGCTTCGCCGTCTACGCCGATGCCGAGCCCGGTCGGCGTCCCGCCACCCAGCCGTAGCATCCGGGCGGATACGTCCGCCCGCGCAGCTGACCGGGACAGCCGCGCCGGTAGCGCGGATCGCTCGATGTGCCGCACAGCCCAGCGCAGCCTGCTTGATCTACTCCGGTTGCGCCAGGTTCGGGTGTCCTCCGCCGTCCCGAGATGCCGCAGTCGGCGCGGGCGGCAGCGGGCGAGGGCAGCAGGCAGCAGGGATCAGCCGTAGGTGTCGCGGGGGCCCCGGCCGCGGACCCGGCGCGGACCGCGGGACCAGGACGGTGCGGCAGGGCCGTGGATGTGCAGCTTGCGAACCACGTTGTGGCCCACCTCACCGGCGATCCGCTTGAGCAGCGATTTGGCGAGCAGCCGTAGCTGGGTGGCCCAGGCCGTCGAGCGGGCCTCCACGGTCAGCTCGCCGTCCTCCAGCTTCACCGGGCGGCTGTGCTGGGCGATCTCCGGACCGACGACCTTCTCCCAGGCGCCGAAGACGGTCGCCTCGGCAGCCGGTTGATGCCAACCGCGCGCCTTCATCAGCCGCTCCAGCACCACACCGAGCGGCTGCGGGTCGCGAGGGTCCGGCCCCGGCCCGGAGTAGCCACGCAGCCGCCGTTCCCCGCCGTCGCCGGAGACCACGCTGCGCCGGCGGGTCTTCGCCGCCGTCTCCCGTCGGGCCCGGGCCGCGTCCAACACCGCCCGGGCGAGCTGCGGCCCGGATCCGCCGCCGGCCGTCTGGCCTGCCACGGCGGCCTCACCCGGCTCCGCCGACTCACCCTCACCCCGACGACCCGGCGGGCGAGCCCCGGGCGGCCCCGACCCGGCGGCCTCCACCGGACCTGGTTGGCCGGTGCCGGCCCGACCCGACCCGGCACCGTCCAAGGCCGGCCGGTGACCGGTCCGGCGGGCCGGTGTCTCGCCTTCTCCCTCGCGTTCCGGGTCACTCGACACGTCGTACCGTCCCCTCGCCCACCGCGTACCGGATGCCCCGCAGGGCCGCCGGCACGTCGTCGTCGACCGCACAGGTGACCAGGAGCTGACCCGCCCCGCCGACCAGTTCCGCCAGTCGCTGCCGCCGGCCCGCGTCCAGCTCGGCGAAGACGTCGTCCAGGACCAGCACCGGCTCGATGCCGTCGGCGCGCAGCAGGTCGTACCCGGCCAGCCGCAGCGCCAACGCGAACGACCAGGACTCGCCGTGGCTGGCGTACCCCCTGGCGGGCAGTGCGCCGAGAGTGAGGGTCAGCTCGTCGCGGTGCGGGCCGACCAGGGTGGTGCCCCGTTCGATCTCGGCCGACCGGGACTCGGCCAGGGCTGCGGTCAGCGCCTCGGCCAGCGCGGCCCGGCTGATGGTCTGCTCCGGCAGCTCCACCGACGGCCGGTACGCGATGCCGGCCGCGCCCCGCCCGGCCGCCACCGCGTCGTACGCCTTGGTGACGTGTGGGGCCAGCGCGGAGACCAGTTCCAGCCGCCCGGCCAGCAACTCCGCGCCGTGGTGGGCGAGATGGGTGTCCCAGACGGCGAGGGTGGACAGATCCCCGCCCCGTGAGCCGCCCGTCTTGCGGGCCAGGTACGCCGTCCGCAGCAGGGCATTGCGCTGCTTGACCACCCGCTCGTAGTCGGCGCGCACCCCGGCGTACCGGGGTTGCCGGAGCACCAGCAGGTCGTCCAGATAGCGACGGCGCTCCGCCGGATCGCCCCGGACGAGTTCCAGGTCCTCCGGGGCGAAGAGCACCAGCCGCAGCGCGCCCACCACGTCCCGGGCCCGGCGGGCCGGCGATCGCCCGAGCCGTGCCCGGTTGGCCCGACCGGGAACGATCTCCAGCTCGACCAGGAGTTCCCGGCCCTCGTGCACCACGGCGCAGCGGATCACCGCCGAGGAGGCGCCGACCCGCACCAGCGGAGCGTCGGTGGCGACCCGGTGCGAGTCCAGGGTCGCCACGTAGCCCAGCGCCTCGATCAGGTTGGTCTTGCCGACGCCGTTGGCGCCGATCAGAACGTTCGGGCCCGGCTCCAGGTCCACGTCGACCCGTTCGTACGAGCGGAAGTCGACCAGTTCGAGCCGGCGGACGTACACAGGCGGTGGATGCCGGTCAGCGCTTGTGGACGGCGTGCCCGCCGAACTGCTGGCGCAGCGCGGAGACGGCCTTCATCGCGGGCGAGTCGTCCTGCCGAGAGGCGAACCGGGCGAACAGCGCGGCGCTGATGACGTTCAGCGGCACGGCGAGCCGGACCGCCTCGTCGACCGTCCAGCGGCCCTCGCCGGTGTCCTCGGTGTAGCCGCTCAGCTCGGCCAGCTCCGGGTCCTCGTCGAGGGCCCGGTCCAGCAGGTCGAGCAGCCAGGACTGGACCACGGTGCCGTCCCGCCAGGACTTGATCACCCCGGGTACGTTCGTCACCATCTCGGCGGCGGAGAGCAGTTCGTAGCCCTCCGCGTAGGCGTGCATCAGGCCGTACTCGATGCCGTTGTGCACCATCTTGGCGTAGTGGCCGGCACCGACCGGGCCGGCATGCACGAAGCCGTACTCGCCGGCCGGCTTGAGCGCCTCGAAGACCGGCATCAGCCGCTCGACGTGCTCCGGTGCGCCGCCGACCATCAGGCCGTAGCCGTTCTGCCGGCCCCACACGCCGCCGGAGACACCCACGTCGAGATAGCCGATTCCGCGCTCGGCGAGGCGTTCGGCGCGGGGTGCGTCGTTGGTGTAGCGCGAGTTGCCGCCATCGATGATGATGTCGCCCTCGGTCAGCGCGTCGGCCAGTTCGTCGACGGTGGCGTCGGTGACGGCGGCGGGCACCATCACCCAGACCGCACGGGGGGCTTCCAGCTTCCCGGCGAGGTCGGCCAGGCTCGCGGCGTCGCTCAGCTCCGGGTTGCGGTCGTAGCCGACCACCTCGTGCCCGGCCGCGCGCAACCGCTCGCGCATGTTGCCGCCCATCCGGCCGAGTCCTACCAGGCCGAGCTGCATCTGCTCCTACCCTCCGTACGTCTGGTCCTGCGGGGTGCCGGTCAGCGGGACACGCGGATCGGCATGATGAGGTACCGGTACCCCGGAATGACCTCGCCATCCTCGCCTGCGGGGGAAATCACCGCGGGCTTGAAGGCGTCGACGAACCTCAGCAGTGCGAACTGGGCCCCCAGGTTGGCCAGACCGTCGATGAGGTACTGCGGGTTGAAGCCGATGGTCAGCGGCTCGCCGGTGAAAGTGGCCTCCATCGCCTCGCTGGCCCGCGCCTCCTCGGTGCCGCCGGCCTCGACCACCAGGCCGTCGGAGCTGAAGCTCAGCAGCACCGGTGTGGTCCGCTCGGCGACCAGCGCGACGCGCTTGACCACCTCGGTCAGCGTGCTGACCGGCACCCGGGCCTCGGCGTTGTGGCTGGCCGGAAAGAGGGAGCGCACCGGCGGGTAGTTGGCGCCGTCGAGCAGCCGACTGGTGGTGCGCCGGGTGCCCCCGGCGAACCCGATCATGCCCTCGCCGGCGGAGCCCTGGGAGAGCGCCAGGGTGACCTGCCCGCCGATCGGGCCGAGTGCCTTGGCGGTGTCGTGCAGCGTGCGCGCCGGGACCAGGGCGTTGAGGCTGATGTCCGGATCGTCCGGGTGCCAGTCCATCTCGCGCAGGGCGAGGCGATACCGGTCGGTGGCGAGCATGGCAAGGGTGCCGCCGGTGAGTTCGAGGCGGACGCCGGTCATCATCGGCAGCGTCTCGTCCCGGCCGGCGGCGACGGCGACCTGGGCGACCGCGGCGGCGAAGGCGGCGGCGTCGACGGTGCCGGTGCTCTCCGGCATCTCCGGCAGGGTGGGGTAGTCCTCCACCGGCATGGTGGGCAGGGTGAACCGGGCGCTGCCGCAGACCAGCTCCAGGTGGGCCCCGACGGCGGCGATGTCGACCGGTTTGGCCGGCAGCGCCTTGGTGATCTCGGCGAGCAGCCGACCGGAGACCAGGGCGGCACCGTCGGCGTCTCCCTGCACCTCGACGGTGACCTGGCTGGAGACCTCGTAGTCGAAGCCGGAGACCTGCAGGTTGCCGTCGGTGACCCGGAGCATCACCCCGGCGAGCACCGGTACGGACGGCCGGTTGGGCAGGCTCTTCGCGGTCCACGCCACCGCTTCGGCGAGCGCGTCGCGCTCCACTCGGAACTTCATCAATGCCTCCGCGTCGACGTCAGCGACAACTCTCTCATGCCGACCGCTGCCCACCGTCCCGCCCGACCGTGCGGGTACCCATCGCACCTTAGGGCGCGCGGACATCGGCTGTGCGCCCGACCCTGGGGATTCGGGTGCCGGGGCGGCTGCCGACGGCAGCGTTCCGACCCGATCCACAGGAAGTCCAACGGTGATGATTGGTTTTTGTTGTTCAGAAGAAAAACCTCATCGTCTTCATCGCACCTGTGCAAACTGTGGAGAACCCGCGTCTGCCCAGCTCAGATAGGTTATCCACCGGTGGGTTAGCTGTGGAGAACCGGGGGGTAAACCGCCTGTGCGGTCCACAGGCCCCGCCGTCCCCACCGTTGTCCACCGTCGTCCACCGGTTATCCACCGGTTATCCACCGGGTTTCTCCCCAGCGTTGTGGACAGCGACGACGGCGATCCCCGCCGTCGTCCCCAGAATCTTCCACAGGACGCCCACAGGCCGACCGTCGACGGTGGACAACATTCCGGCCGTCCCCAGGTGTCCACAGCTCTGTCCCCAGGGTTTATCCACAATCTGTGGGTAACCGACTCCGAACCCAGCGTGGTTTTCCACCGCCTGTGGAACAGGGGGTGTGGACAACCGTGCCGACCTGTGGACAAGCATGACGCCGATTCTGGGCTCTCCAGCGGGTCGAGGGTCAACGCACACCTGTCCACAGGCACGAAAACGCCCGACCGACGGTGCCGGCCGGGCGTTGGAGGGTGCGGGCGACGTGGCGTACGCGACGACGACTTCAGGTCGGCGCGCGTCTGACGCCGCGCCGTGACCTGTCGCTCAGGTGTTCTGCTTGATCCGGTTGGTCAGCTCGGCGATCTGGTTGTACAGCGAGCGGCGCTCGGCCATCTGTTGGCGGATCTTGCGGTCGGCGTGCATCACGGTGGTGTGGTCCCGGCCGCCGAACGCCTGCCCGATGCGGGGCAGCGACAGGTCGGTCAGCTCGCGACAGAGGTACATGGCGACCTGACGGGCGTTGACCAGCACCCGGGAGCGGGAGTGGCCGCGCAGGTCCTCCAGGCTCACCCCGAAGTAGTCGGCGGTGGAGACCATGATCTGGTCCGCGGTGATCTCCGGGCCGGCGCCGTCCGGGATGAAGTCCCGCAGCACCTCCTCGGCCAGCGACAGCTCGACGTTCGACCGGGTGAGGCTGGCGAAGGCGGTGACCCGGATCAGTGCCCCCTCCAGTTCCCGGATCGAGTTCGACACCCGGGAGGCGATGAACTCCAGCACGTCCGGTGGGGCGTACAGCCGCTCCTGGGCGGCCTTCTTCTGCAGGATGGCGATCCGGGTCTCCAGGTCCGGCGGCTGGATGTCGGCGAGCAGGCCCCACTCGAACCGGGTCCGCAGCCGGTCCTCCAACGTCGCCAGCTGCTTCGGCGACCGGTCGGAGGTGATCACGATCTGCTTGTTGGCGTTGTGCAGGGTGTTGAAGGTGTGGAAGAACTCCTCCTGCGTCCGCTCGCGGTTCTCCAGGAACTGGATGTCGTCGATCAGCAGGATGTCGACGTCGCGGTAGCGGCGCTGAAACGCGCTGGTCTTGTCGTCGCGCAGCGAGTTGATGAAGTCGTTGGTGAACTCCTCGGTCGAGACGTACCGGACCGAGCGGGCGTTGCCGAGCGTGGTGGCGTAGTGCCCGATGGCGTGCAGCAGGTGGGTCTTGCCGAGCCCGGAACTGCCATAGATGAACAGCGGGTTGTACGCCTTCGCCGGCGACTCGGCCACCGCGACGCTCGCCGCGTGGGCGAACCGGTTGGACGAGCCGATGACGAACGTCTCGAACATGTACTTGGGGTTGAGGCGGTTGCCGCCGCTCTCCGCGCCCCCGGGGCGTCGGTCGGCCGGGCCGCCGGGACGGTGGTCCACCGCGGACCGGCCGGGCCCGCTGTCGGTACCTCCGTCGCGGGGAAGGCCGCGGGGACCGTGCGGGTCGCGCGGCGGCCGGGCCTCGCTGCGGTACGCCGGCTCGAACCCCCGCCCGTCGACACCGTGCGGGTTCGGCGCGGGGCGCTCGTCGAAGCCCCGCTGCTCGGGTGTGGGCTGGTTCACCCGCATCGAGTCGGTGAAGCCCGCCCCGAACAGCGACTCCTGCCCGCCGTCGCGACTGGCCGGGATCCGGTGCGGGCGAGGCTCGCCCGGGTCGGTCGGCTGCTCCTGCGGCGCCGACCCGTCGTGGTACGCCTCGGAGAAGCCGGACCCGGGTTGGGGTGGCTGCGGAAAACCGGCCGGCAGGTCGGGGAAGGGTGCCGGCCCGACGTGGCCGTCCCCGGGCGTCTCCGGTTCGGCGTCGGGGACGCTGCGGTAGACGGTGCCGGCGGGACGGCCGGAGGCGTCCTCGGCGACGCGGACGGTGACCGCGACCTGGATGGGGCGGCCCAGCCGGCGGGTCAGCGCCTCGGTGATCGCCGGTCGCAGCCGGGACTCGATCACGTCCCGGGTGAAGGCGTCCGGGACGGAGAGCAGGGCGGTGTCCTCGACGATCGCCCGCAGCCGGGTCAGCCGCAGGTAGGCGCGCTGCTGTGCGGAGATGATCTCGTCGGCGAGTTCGTCGGTCGCCGCGGTCCACACCGCGGCGAGGTCGGTCGTACCGGCCACCGTCGTGCCACCCCCTCGCCTCTGCTCCCGGCCGCCGCTGTGGTCCAGTCGGCCGTTCCGGGCCCGCCACCGCATTCGAGGCGGGTGGTTTCTCACCCGCCGGGCGGCTCACCGGCCGGCATCCACAAGTTATCCACAGCCTGTGTGTACCGACGATTGTGCCGCCCGCCGGACGCGGGTCGGACCGTGGCCCCCTGGTGTCGATGGGCGTTGAAGCGGGTTCACCGTGCCGAACGATTCACTGCCCTATCCGGTCTTGCCCATCGGTGGCGACGCAAGCCCCCGACGCTGACCGCAATCGCGCACGGTAACAGCGACGACGGGGCACCATCAACCGCCGTCGTCACATGCCGGTTGTCGGCATGAGTGAAAAACACCGGTTCGGTCGCCTGCCGCGTAGCTCGTGTCGCTGCTGCGAGGGTTTTGACGGTCATTGCTGACCTGCGTAGGCTGGAGCGGCTGCTCTGTCGCCCTCTGCTAGGGTGATGGGTGCTTGCTGTCCGCGAGCGGATTTTCGCGCCGCCGAGGTCCAGCGTCGCCGGGCAGCACCGATCGGAGGCCACCCGCCGAGGTGACCTTGGACCACCACACGACCCCGGCGATCCCGCGCCGTGGACGTACGAAAACGGAGAGCCTGACGTGAGCAAGCGCACCTACCAGCCGAACAACCGCCGGCGCGCGAAGACCCACGGCTTCCGGCTGCGCATGCGCACCCGTGCCGGCCGCGCCATCATCTCGACCCGCCGCACCAAGGGCCGCGCCCGCCTGTCGGCCTGAGCCGACCGGGCCCGTTCCGGGGGACGTGGGCAGTCGTGCTGGCGGCCGCACAGCGACTGCGGCGCAGTACCGACTTCGCCGCAGCGGTCCGGGGTGGTCGACGCGCCGGACGCGGTGCCGTCGTCGTACACCTGACTCTGCCGACCCCTGAACCCGCCGCGACGATCTCGATGAAGCCGGCGCGGGGTGCCGGTGCGGAGTTGACCTCCGCGCCGACCCGCGCCGGCTTTGTCGTGTCCAAGGCGGTGGGCCCCGCTGTGGTCCGCAACAAGGTCCGCCGCCGGCTGCGGCATCTGGTCCGCGAACGGCTGGCCGCCCTGCCGGCGGGCAGCACCCTGGTGGTACGCGCGCTGCCCGCCGCGGCCGAGGTGTCGTACGCCCGGCTGGGGGCCGACCTGGACGCGGCGGTCGACGCTGCGCGGAGGCCCCGCGAGCGGCGGTCGCGGTGAGCGGCGGATCCGCCGGGCCGCGGCCGGCCAGCCTGGGTGCCCGGGTGCTGAGCGGGCCCATCGTCGCGTACCGTCGTTGGGTAAGCCCGGCGCTGCCGGCCCGCTGTCGGTTCCACCCGTCGTGCAGTGCGTACGCCCTTGAGGCGGTGGCCCGGCACGGTGCGTTCCGGGGAACCGGGCTGACGGTCCGGCGGTTGTTGCGCTGCCATCCTTTTCACCCCGGCGGATATGACCCGGTGCCGGAGCCGGGCGACCGCCGCCGTGCCGACGTGACTGGAGCCTGAGTGTTTAGTCTCGACTGGATCTACTACGCGATCTCGTGGATCCTGCTGACCTGGCATTCGGCCTGGGACGCCATCGGGGTGTCGGCCAGTGCGGTGATCGGCACGAACTGGTCCTGGATCCTGGCCATCGTCTTCCTGGTGGTCACCGTCCGGGTGATCCTGTTCCCGGTCTTCGTCAAGCAGATCAAGTCGCAGCGGGCCATGCAGGCGCTCCAGCCCAGGGTCAAGGAGCTGCAGGAGAAGCACAAGGGTGACCGGGAGACGCTCCAGAAGGAGATGATGGAGCTCTACCGGAAGGAAAAGGCCAACCCGTTGATGGGCTGCCTTCCGATGTTCCTCCAGATCCCGGTCTTCCTCGGCCTGTTCCATGTGCTGAAGCGGCTGGACCCCGCCAACCAGGGCAAGACGCGGTATGGCTGGCTTGTGGACCAGTTCGAGAGCGCCTCGCAGGCGAAGTTGTTCACCGCTCCGATTGCCGGAAAGTTCGGCTCCACCGCAGACGAACTGGCCCGACTCGGCGCCAACGGCACCACCGTCAAGGTCATCGCCGGAATCCTGGTCCTGGTCATGATGGGCACCACCTATCTCACCAGCCGCCAGATGATCCTGAAGACCGGTTGGGCGGAGGACCCGCAGCAGCGGATGATCCAGCGACTGATGCTCTACGGCATCCCCCTGTCGCTGCTGGTCTCCGGCGCGATCTTCCCGATCGGTGTGATCATCTACTGGGTCACCAACAACCTCTTCACCCTCGGCCAGCAGCAGTGGGTGCTGCGGAAGTTCCCGCCCCTGGTGACCAACACCAAGCCGGGCACCACCACCGCCCGCAACCCGGTACAGCCAGCCAAGACCGGTGGCTTCCTCAACCGGAACAAGCCCGCCTCGACTCCCGCCGCGCCGGCCACGCCGAAGATCGCTGGGCCGAAGCCGGGCGCGAAGCCGACGAACCCGAAGAAGGGTGGCCGGCCGGCCAAGCGGCAGGGCTGACCCTCCTGGGCCGCCACCGGAACCACCGGTACGGCGGCCCTCCGGCAACCGTGCAGCCGCCGTACGGCCGGCGCCGGGCCGGAACCGCCGCGCGCCGCGCGGTCACGGGCGAAACCGCCCGTACAGACGTGCCGGTGGGCACCGGCCATCTCCTGCCGGTGCCCACCGGAAACCAGCGGACCCGACGGTCCGTCCGAGCGAGTACGGAGATGAGACCGTGACCGACACCAGCATCCCCAGCGCCGAACAGTCCGTGGATGAGGAGACCCGGGCCACCGTCCCCGGCGACGAGGAGCCCACCGAGACGGAGACGGGCACGCCGAAGAAGGCCGTCAGCGAGAGCGACCTGTTCGCGCAGAGCGAGATTGCCGCCGACTACATCGAGGGCCTGCTCGACATCCTCGACTACGACGGTGACATCGACGAGCTGGTCTCTGCCGGACGTCCGGTCGTCGAGGTGGTCGGCGGCCGGCTGCAGAACCTGGTCGGTCAGCGGGGCGCCACCCTGGAGGCCCTTCAGGAGCTGGCCCGGCTCGCGGTGTTCCGGCAGACCGGTAGCCCCAGCCGCCTGCTGCTCGACATCGGCGGCTACCGGGCCACCCGGCGCAAGGAACTCGCTGCGGTGGCCCGCAACGCCGTGGAGAAGGTCAAGGAGCACGGCGAGCCGGTCCGCCTGGAGCCGATGTCCGCCTTCGAGCGCAAGTGCGTGCACGACGTGGTCAACGCGATCAGCGGCGTGGCGAGCGAGTCCGAGGGTGTCGAACCCAACCGCCGCATTATCGTCCGGCCGGCGGACTGACCCGGGTGACTCACGACGCCACGACGGGTGCCACGCCGTCCGGGCCGCCGGCCGCCGGTGCCCTGTCCTCGCCGGCCGACGCCGTCCTCCCGGCGGAGCTGGCTCCCGCCGCGGCCACGCTCTTCCGCGACCGGCTCGACCTGGCCGCCGCTTACGCGGAGCTGCTCGCCACCGATGGGGTGATCCGTGGCTTGATCGGGCCTCGGGAGGCACCCCGGATCTGGGACCGGCACCTGCTCAACTGCGCTGCGGTGGCCGAGCGCATCCCCGAGGGCGCCAGCGTCATCGACGTCGGGTCGGGGGCGGGGCTGCCCGGTGTGGTGCTGGCCATCGCCCGCCCTGACCTTGAGGTAACCCTGGTCGAGCCGCTCGCCCGGCGTACCTCGTTCCTGGTGGAGACGGTCCAGCGGCTGGGGTTGGCGCGGACGGTGCGGGTGTTCCGGGGCCGGGCCGACGAGGCGGCCGCGAGCGGAACCGGGCTCGGCCCGTTGAGCGCCGACGTCGTCACGGCTCGGGCGGTCGCACCGCTGGATCGGCTCGCCGGGTGGTGCCTGCCGCTGGCCACGCCGGGTGGGCGGCTGCTTGCTCTGAAGGGGTCGTCCGCCGCCGACGAGATCGCCGAGCACGCTGCTGCGGTGGCCCGGCTCGGCGGCGGCGAGCCGGAGTTGCACCACTGTGGGGTCGGGGTGATCGATCCGCCGACCACCGTCGTTGAGGTCGTCCGTGAGCGGGTCGTCCGTCCGCCGGCGGCGAAGAAGGCCCCGAAGCGGTCGCGGGGCGGCCGTAAGCGGTCTGGCTGATTATCGATCTGGCGTCGGAGTGCTTCCGGCACCCGGTCAGGGCGTGGCGGTCCCCCGCCGGCCGGAGATCCGAGATGGACCCGCCGCGCCTGTCCCCCGTAGGCTGGCCGCGCGTCGATAGTGTGGAGCGGGCGGGCACCGGGCGCACCGGATCCCGACCGCTCCCGCTGGGCCGTACGCTCCGCGGCGCGAGCGCGGCGTGCGGCCCGGTAGACGGGGTGCGGACCGACCATCCGGAGCGGGCAGGGATGACAGGTGCATGACGACGGCAGGTACGACGATCCACGGGTGAACCGCCCCGAGGGACTTCCTCCCGGCGCGGACCATGTTTCACGTGAAACCGAGCAGGTTCCCTGGCCCGCCGACGGCCAATCCGGGTCCGTCGGCCCGCCTGAGCGAGACCAGGCGGTACGCCGTGTCCCACCAGCGGTCGGCGCGGCCCGGCCCGCCCCCCGGTCGTACGTGCCGCCGCCCGCCACGGCGGAGGGCGACGGTCGGCCGGCGAACGTCGTAACCGGACGCGCCGCCCCGGTGCGCCGCAACGCCGGTGTGCCCACCCGGTTCGAGACCCAGGTCGGCGCAAGCGTCCCACCGCTCGTCCCGCAGCAGTCGCATCCGGGTGCCGGATCGGATAACCCGCCCGCCGTCGTCGACACGCCGGGCCCGGCCACCGGGGTGGTCGCGGACCCCGCGCCCGCCGCCGCGTACGTTTCACGTGAAACCCCGACGCGCGAAGAGGATGACCCACCGTTGGCTATGGAGGCGATGCGCGCCGTGCAGATCCTTAACCCCAGTGGCGAGGTGACCATGCCTCGTCCCGAACGGACGCGGGTGATGTGCGTCGCGAACCAGAAGGGCGGCGTGGGGAAGACCACGACCACGGTCAACCTGGCGGTGGCGCTCGCCCTGCACGGAAACCGGGTTCTCGTGGTCGACCTCGACCCGCAGGGAAACGCGTCGACCGGCTTGAACGTCCCGCACCACACGGGGGTGCCGGACGTCTACGACTGCCTGATCAACAGCGTGCCGCTGGAGGAGGTGGCCCAGGAGGTCGAGGGCATCCCCAACCTCTACTGCGTGCCGGCCACCATCGACCTCGCCGGTGCCGAGATCGAGCTGGTCTCGGTCGTCGCCCGGGAGTCCCGGCTGGCTCGGGCCATTGCCGCCTACCCGGGGCACTTCGACTACGTCTTCATCGACTGCCCGCCGTCGCTCGGCCTGCTCACGGTCAACGCGTTGGTGGCGGCACAGGAGGTGCTGATCCCCATCCAGTGCGAGTACTACGCCCTGGAAGGGCTGAACCAGCTCATCAACAACATCAACCTGGTCCGCCAGCACCTCAACCCGATGCTGGAGGTCTCCACGATCCTGCTCACCATGTACGACCGCCGTACCCGGCTGGCCGACGCCGTGGAGCAGGACGTCCGCAACCACTTCGGCGACAAGGTGCTCCAGGCGGTCATCCCGCGCAACGTCCGCGTCTCAGAGGCACCGAGCTACGGACAGTCGGTGATGACCTACGATCCGGGGTCGCGGGGTGCCACGAGCTACTTCGAGGCTGCCCAAGAGATCGCCGAGCGTGGCGTCAAGGAGCCGGTGAGCCGGAATGCGTAGTGCGGACAAGTCGCTGGGAGGCGTCGCATGAAGAACCGACCCCGTGGCGGTCTGGGGCGAGGACTCGGGGCACTGATCCCGACCGGGCCGGCACCGGCTGCGCCGGGCGCGGTCGCCACCGCTCCCGAGCCGGATCCGACCCGCACTGCGCCAGCGGCATCCGCAGAGACGCTCGCTGCTCCGGCGACGCCGGCGGTCACCCCGCAGCCCGAGTCGCAGTTGAGCCCGGTGCCGGGGGCCCGATTCGCCGAGATCCCGGTCGACGCGATCATGCCCAACCCGAAGCAGCCACGGCAGGTCTTCGATGAGGATGCCCTGGAGGAGCTGAAGACCTCCATCCAGGAGGTCGGTTTTCTCCAGCCGATCGTCGTGCGGGCCCTCGACGCCGACAAGTACGAGCTTGTCATGGGCGAGCGCCGATGGCGGGCGGCCCAGGCGGTGGGCCGGGAGAGCATCCCGGCGATCGTCCGGGACACCAAGGACGACGCGATGCTCCGGGACGCGCTCCTGGAGAACATCCACCGGGCCAACCTCAACCCGCTGGAGGAGGCGGCCGCCTACCAGCAACTGCTGGAGGAGTTCGGTGCCACCCACGAGGACCTGGCCCGGCGGATCGGCCGTAGCCGGCCCCAGATCTCGAACACCATCCGCCTGCTGAACCTTCCGCCCCAGGTGCAGCGACGGGTCGCCGCCGGGGTGCTCTCCGCCGGCCACGCCCGGGCACTGCTGAGCCTCGACGAGCCGGAGGCACAGGAACAGCTCGCCCTCCGTATCGTCGCCGAAGGACTCTCCGTACGTGCGACCGAGGAGATCGTGGCGCTCGCCCTCTCCGACGGCACGACGAAGGCACCGGCGGCAAAGCGGCGGCCCAAGCCGGTGGCGCCCGCACTTACCGATCTGGCCGACCGCCTCTCCGACCGGTTCGACACCCGGGTGAAGGTGGACATCGGCCGGAGCAAGGGAAAGATCACCATCGAGTTTGCCACAGTCGACGACCTGGAACGCATCGTCGGCATCATCGGCGTCGGTCAGGAGGCAGAGACCGGAGAGGACTGACTTCTCCGGCTCGATCGGCCGTGCTTCCATCCGGGAGGCACGGCCGATTTCGGTTCGACGGCAGGTGTCGTCCGGGTCGTTCCGGTGCCTTCGTGCGGCTGACTCGGCGAGTGCGGACGCAGTGGCTGCGGTGTAGCGGACGGCGGTGCCAGGAAGGGGGCGGCAGGGAGGCGGCTCAGGGCTCGGTTTCGAGGAACTGGGAGAGCCGCAGGGCGAGACGTCCCAACTCTCGGTCCGCCTCGACACCGAACAGCAGAGTGGCGGACCACGGCGCGAACGACGGTGCGATCTCCGCCGCCCGCAGGGTGACCGCGAGCGACACGCGCCCGAACCCGTCGTGCGTCGCTTCGACGGTGAGCTGTCCCCGCGCGGAGGTCCAGTGGCGTACGCCGTCCCAACCGCGCCAGCCGGCGGCCAGCCTCGCGAAGAACTCGGACAGTCGGACTGTCTGCGGGTTGACGAATATCCCGTCGAGCTCGACCACGGCTGTTGCGGTCATGCCATCGCCATGCAGCTCGGTGGGCAGGGCGAGCACGTAGCCGTCGCCATACGGATCCTGCGGCGGATAGAGAACCCAGCGCGAACCACTACCCGACTGGAGGACGAAGGACTCGCTCATCGTCGGTCAGCGTAGGCCCGCTGGCCGGGATTGTCGCGCCGCCGGGTACGCCTCGACCGTCAAGCCTGGTTTCACGTGAAACGCGGCCCACAACGGCTCGGTTGGTTCCACGTGAAACGCGACTCAGGCGGACTTGGCCGACGCGTCGCCCGCCCACCCGGCTGACGGGCAGTCGTCCACCTGGCTGCGGCAGTTACTCGGCCACGGCGTCGGGGGCCAGCCCGTTGACGAATCAGTAGGGACGTTTCGGAAGAGCTACCGGCGATTCCCGGCCGAGAAGCAGCCGTCCGGGCGCTCGCTCGTTGTAAGAAAAGAAGCCGGCGCGCGGGCTGTGGATGAGGCGTGAGTTATCCACAGCGGTTTTCCACAGGCAGGCTCCGTTTCACGTGAAACAAGCTGTCCCGCAGCACGCTGAGCTGTGGATGACGGGGTGTGCTGGCGACCCCAGCAGCCTGTGGACAACTCCTCTCCAGCGCCCGGATTCCGTCCACGGCGACGGCCGGGCACCGGTGATCAGTGCCGTTCGGGGTAGGGACAGGGGGTGACCGACTCGGCTAGGGTCAGCGTCGTGCCCGACACCCCTCCCGCACTTCCCGACTTCACCCAGTGGCCTTCGTTTCCCTTCGAAGGCGACCTCCGCATCAAGCCCCTCGACGATCCGGCGCCGGTCGAACCGCCCCGCAAGGGCGAGGGGTACCGGGAATGCACTGCCTGCAACGCCCCTGACGAGGCATACATCTGGGTGGGTGAGCGGTGGCGGGTCCGCGCCATGGACCGCCCCACCGGCCTCCCGATGGTGCTGATCCTCGAATCCCGGTCCCATCTCGACCTCGGCGACCTGCCCAACCTGCTCGCCGCCGAGTTGGGGGTAATGACCGTACGCCTGGAGCGCGCCATCCGGTCGCTGGACGGCGTCGCCCGGGTGCACGTCAACCGGTGGGGGGACGGTTCAGCGCACCTGCACATGTGGTTCCTGGCCCGGCCGTACGGGCGGCTCCAACTGCGTGGCACCTTCCTCTCCCTGTGGGACTCGATTCTGCCGCCGATCTCCGAGTCGCAGTGGCGGGAGAACCTGGCCATGGTGGCCGCCTGGCTCGCCGAGTTCGGTGGCCGTCCGCTCGCCGAGCCGCCGCGCATCCAATGGCAGGCCCCCTCCAGCCTCGCCGAGTCGGTGGGTAGAGAGGTGGTCGACGTGGAAGAGGCCGTATCGGTGATCGAGTCCGAGGAGGAGAGGCCCGTGGCGGAGGACGAGGCCGCCGCTAACGAGAGCACCGAACCGTCGGGTTCCGCCGACGAGCCCCACGTCACCACAACCACCGACGAATCCGTCCCGACCGGCGACACCACGACCAGCGACGAACCCGGTGCCCTCGGGGACGCGCAGAGCGGCGACGAACCGGCTCAGTCGCACGTGCGGGACGGTGATGACCAACCGCAGCCAGCCGTACCGGACGACGACAATGGCCCGGCTACCGCTGCCGCCGGCAAGCCGGACGAGCGGCGATCCCGGGCCGGCTGACGACCGTGCACTGCCCCACCACGTCGACGAGGCGACGGGCCGGGTG
>NZ_SMJY01000054.1:0-29807 GCF_004348355.1 Micromonospora sp. KC721
GCCTGTGGTCGACTACGCGCCGGCCCCCGCCGGCTTCCCGGCCGACCCGCACCCGTACGACACCACCGGGCTGACCGAGGGCCTGACCCCCACCCGGCGGATCGCCGCGTACGACGCACCCGGCGGGCGACCGCTGGCCCTGCTCGCCCCCACCATCAGCGGCGTCCCGCTGACCATGCCGGTGGCGCAGCGCCGCCCCGGCTGGACGGCCGTGCTGCTCCCCTCGGCCAACCGGCGGATCGCCTGGCTGCCCGACGAGGGCTGGCGCACCGTCGCCCTGCGCGACCAGATCGTGGTCGAGCGGAGCCGGCACCGGCTGACCTGGTACCGGCACGGCAGGGCGATCAACTCCTGGCCGGTGAGCCTCGGCATGCCCGGCCAGTCCACCCCGCTGGGCCGCACGTTCATCCTGGGCCGCACCGCCCCGCCCGAGGCGGTCTACGGCGGAGTCGACATCTTCGCCCTCGGCGCGATCCCCGACGATCCCGACGCGGTGCCGACCGGCCTGCGCGGCGCCCACATCGGCCTGCACAGCTGGCACAACGACGACACCCTCGGCAGGAACGTCACCAACGGCTGCATCCGGCTGACCCGAAGCGCGCAGCGCACACTCCTCGCCGAGGTGTCACCCGGCACCCCGCTCGTCGTGGTCGACGCGCTGCCCACCCCGCCCCCGACCGCCTGATCGACCGCGTGCCGCCGGAGGCAGGGCCAGTCAGCCCCGGGTCGCGGCGATGAAGATGAACCACAGGATCGGCATGCCGACGAAGCAGATCACGCCGCCGGCCCGCGCGGACCTGGTCCCGCCGCCGCCGATGCGGGGTTGCCCGACGAGGCTGATGGTGAGATAGCCGGCGAAGAAGGCCAGCGCGGGCAGCCCGCACAGCGACCAGGGCACGAGGTGCCAGGGGATGCGGCCGAAGTCGGCGTCGGGGCTGACGGCGAACATCAGCAGCGACACGAAGGTGGCGAGGGTCGCGGCGGCGGTGTAGACGAGGGCGTTGCGGGCCAGCGGCGTGAGACCGGGCAGCAGGGGTGGTTGGGCGGCCCGGCGGTGGGCGTGCGCGGCGGCGGTGTCGGCCGCGTCGGCGGCGGCGGCGGCCCGGCGCAGGGCTTCCTGCGGGTCGGGGACGGGGCTGGGCGCGACGACGCCGACGTGGGGCTCGGCCAGCCGGAGGGTGGCGGCCAGCGCCACCAGGTGTTGCCGTTGCGCGGCGAGCCGCTGGGTGGCCTGGTCGACGGCGGCCTGCCCCTCGCGGGTGGCGGCGGCCTGCTGGTCGGCGCGGGCGCGTTCGTCGTGCATCAGGGCGGACAGGCGGCGGGCGTGGTCGGTGTAGGCGTGCCAGCCGCCGTCGCGGGGCATCGGGGTGCCGGGCTGCTCGGTCATGTGAGGTCGTCGATCTGGTCGAGGGTGCCGGGACGGACGTAGGGGACGATGAGGGTGCGGCGGTTGTCGTGCCGGTCGATCAGCAAAGCCCGGTTGGGGCGGGACCGCCAGTCGGTGGCGTAGTCGCCGAGCAGCGAGCCGACGTCGCTGCCGGTGAGGTTCAGCGCGACCAGGCAGGCGATCTCGTTGCCGCCGGTGGGGCCGAGGTCGTCGGTGAACCGGTTGACCGTGCGCCACCAGCCGAGCAGGTGTACGCCGTGGCCGGGGCCGTTGGCCAGCACGGCCCGCAGGTCGTCGTGCCCGGTGCGGTAGGTGCTGGGGTCGCTGACCGCGAGCAGGCTGCTGGCGGCGTCCGCCCCGAACACCACCAGGTAGGTGGTCTGTCCGTCGGCGGGGGCGGTGGACTGTGCGAGGTCAGCCAGACGCGCCCGCAGTTGGGGCGCGGTGACGCTGTCGCAGGGATGCCCGGTGGCGGTGATCGCGTCGACGGTGGCGTCGGCGGCTTCGTCGGCGGCGGCGACCAGCGGTGCGACGAGGAACCGGGCGGTGCCGGGGGCGTGCTGGCGGGCCAGGCTCACGGCGGCCGCGTGCAGGACATCGGCGCCGACCGGTGACGTGCCCAACACCGCGAGATGGCTGCCGGGGGTGGCGTCCAGGGTGAACCCGGCGGTGGGCAGGCCGACGTCGACGGCGCGGCCGACCAGGGCCCGCCGTCGCCGTACGTCCGGCGTCAGGCGGGCGAAGGTGGGATCGGCGTCGAGGTGCTGTTCGGCGTAGCCGGCGAACACCGCCGGTGGGGCGTCGCCGGGTGGGCGGGCGTTCCACAGCAGGTGCCGCTGCGCGGTCACCGACGCGGTGTCGGCGTTCGGGAAGCGGATGACCCGGTTCGCTCCCGCGATGCCGGCCGCCGCGTTGATCACCGCGCCGCCGATGGGGAGGTTGTCGGCGCCGTCGTTGAGCTGGTCGAGGACCCCGCCGCCGCCGGCGAGCGCGACCCGCAGCGGGAACTGCCCGAAAATCGACTCGGTCTTGGTGAACAGCGCCTCCACCCCGGAGATGGTCTGCGAGGCCAGGATCAGGTGGATGCCGTACGAGCGGCCCTTGCGGGCCAACTCCTCCAGCAGCGCCACGGCCTGCCGGGCGAGGGCGTCGTTGCCCTCGAACAGCACGTGGAACTCGTCGACCACCGCGAGCAGTCGGGGCATCGCCACGTCCGGCCGCCCGGTGCGCAGGTCGGCGAGCTTGGTCACCCCGGCCCGTTTCAGCTCGGTGGCCCGGCGGGTCATCTCCCGCGACAGCGTGCGCAGCACCGCCAGCCCGTACTCGCGGTCGGACTCGATGCCGACGGTACGGGCGTGCGGGATCCACGACGGGTCCACGGCCGTCGGGGTGAACTCGGCGAACGACACCCCTTCCTTGAAGTCCAGCAGGTACAGGCCCAGCTCGTCCGGGGAGTACCGCGACGCCAGCCCGTACAGCACGTCCAGCAGGAACACCGTCTTACCCGACCCGGTACGACCACCCACCAGCCAGTGCGGTGTCGCGTCATCGAGAGCCAGCACGCAGTCGGTGCGGCCGTCCCGGCCCACCACGGTCCGCAGCCCGCCGACCGACGACTCCTGCCAGATCTCCTTGGGCATCAGCGCGGCGAAGTCGGTCGACGCCTGCACCCGGGCGCTCTTGGCCAACTGGCGGCAGATCGCCTCCACCAGGTCGTCGGCCGGGCCGGCATCCAGCCGCACCGGCACCGCCAGGCCAGTCCCGTCGCCGCTGAACCGGTACGGCCCCGGCGGGTCGGAGACCGCGAACAGCCCGCCACCGGCCGCCGTCAGGTGCGTCGTGCTCTCCAGGCGGGGCGCCGCCGCCAGCCCAGGATGCTGCGGCGGCGGATACCCGGCCAGCAGCAGGAACACCCCGGCCGCCGGGCCGGCGTGCGCGATCGCCGCCAGCCGGGACCACTCCGGACGCCCCGCGCCCTCCGGCAGCGCCGCAGCGCACACCAGCAGCACCGACGGGTCCGCCTCGCCGGCCTGGGCGCGCTCGATGCGCTCCTCGGCCTCGGTGAGCACCTGCTGGAAGCCCGGCAGGTCGACCGCCGGCCGCGACCACGCCTCCGCCTCCACCATGGCCCGGAACGGCCCGAACACCGCCCCGAGGGTCGCCCCGTCCACGGCCGCGACCCGCAGCACGCCGTCCGGCAACGCGGCCAGCACCCGCAGCAGCACCCCGCGCAGCCACCGCGCCACCGACGGGTCACGGGCGTCGCTGTCGACCGCGAGGTGACCGGCGCCCACGAACGGCACCACCACGCTGAACACGCTCCCGGCGACCGGCGACGCCTCGCCCAGCCGCACCGCAAGCGGACGCCCCGGCACCGCGTCGACACCGGTCGGCAGGTCCACGGCGATGGCGTCGAGCCGGCAGCCCAGCCAGCCGGGCGTCAACCCCTCGGCGAGGCGCTGCATCCCGGCGGCAAACCGCCGTGCCTCCTCACCGGCCTGCCCGGGGACACCGTCGTCGCCGGCACGGTCGCGCAGCCGCGCCCGGGCGGCCTCCACGTGCGACACGGCCTCCCGGTGCGCCGCCACCGCCCGACCGAACGCCGACGCCACCGACTCCATGCCAACGTCTCCCCAGGACCGATGGGCCACGATCTCCGGCGCCGACCCTACCCACAACCACCACCACAGTCAGCCCCCGGTCGCACTCCGGACGGTCACTCCGCTGCGGGTTGCGCCATGTCGCGGCGTCGTCGGCCTAAACGCCACGGGATGCCGCAATCGGTGCGGGCGGCGACGACCTGGGCGCACTTCGTCGCGGGCGTCCAGCAGGAGTCGTTCCGGGGCTGAACGATCCCCAACGAGAATGCTGGACGGGACACCCGGCCAGCATTCTTTGTGCCTCTTGCCGGGTGCGGGGACAACGCGCGAAGGTCGGCATCAGCCGATCGATGATTTTCACTCGGAGAGCTTTCCTCACCAGATCGCAGAGGAGCACTCCCGCGCCTGACCTGACCGCCGCCACCTGGCGCAGCTCCACCCGCAGCAACAACGGCGGCGACTGCGTCGAGGTCGCCGACAACCTCGCCGAGGTCGTCGGCGTGCGCGACGGCAAGAACCCGACCGGCCCGCCCTCACCTTCAAGCCCGAGGCATGGGCATCCTTCGTCACGGCGGTCAAGCAGAGCTCCTACCGTCCCTGACGGAGTCGGCGGTCTCACCGCGACCGCGCCCGTCCACCCTCGACGCGATCGTCGGCAGCTCAGCAACGCGGCACCCCGGGTCGGCTATGACTGGGCTGCCAACGATCACGAGCTGAACGTGCTCTTTCAGAACGACCGTTCGCCAGGTTGAGTTCGGCACCTTGAGCGGGAACCACTTCGGTACGTTTTTGGCATCAGCGATCCAAGCGGGATATCGATCGCCAGCTCGAGACAAAGAGACGCTGCCAGGGGCGTGCGCTGTGCGTCGCGTCGCACCTTCACCATGTGTCGCGTAAATGGTGACATTGAGCCACAAAATTGGCTGCGCAACATATGTTCATCGGCGACACTCGATTTAGTCCGTGCTTTTGAGTCCCAGTCCGTCTAACATTGGATTCGCAGTCGGCTCACGCCGCGAACACATTTCGCCTTTACCTCTGGAGTAGGCATGCCTCAAGTCCGTTCTTCCCGCTTCGTCCGCCTGCTGGCCGCAGGCGCCACCGGCGCGGCCGCAGTGGCCATGCTCCCCGCGGCCAGCGCCCAGGCAGGCACGGCCCCGTTCACCGTGTCGGTCAAAGGTGGCTACAACAACACCCAGTCCCTCGGCACCGCCACCGGCAGCGTGACGGGGGTGACGGGAAGCACCCAGGCGAGCTACTCGGTGACGCTTTGTGGGCAGAGCACCTACCCGAGTGCGAGCGTGACCATCCAGGGGGGAAGCGCCACAGCCACCCACACCGTCTTCTACCAGAACTGCGAGACCTTCAGCGGCGACCTCGTCTCCAGCTACGGGTTCACCAACGTCCAGGTCACCGTCTCCGGATCAACCTTCTACCCGGGCAACCAGTACACCACGTACTCGAAGACCAAATCGGTGTACTTCTGATCCAGCCCCACATCGCCTGACGGACAGTCACTCGACCGTCACTGCCGCCAGACTCTCCGTTCTTATAGCAGTTCGCCCGCGTACCAACATGCCGCGCTGAGCGCGGCGGCTCGCACGGAGGTCGGTGACCCTCCGTAGTCGTAACCGATGTGGCTGATCTCCATCTGGTGTTGAGCCGACCTGTCGATCTCGGCGCGGCCGGTTCGGCGCCCGGAAGAACATGCCGATCTCCGCCATCGAGGCGCGTAGCAATCGATGGTCTTGCGGCCGATGGTGCTACGCGTCGCGGTATCGATCCCGGACCTCGGGGCGTTGCTGGAAGCCGGCTGACCGGTAGGTGGCGACGGCCCCGAGATTGGAGTTCGGGGTGCAGACGACGGCGCTCGACGAGCCCAACTCCCGCAGCGTGGCCGCCGCGGCGACGCTGATCGCCTTGCCATAGCCGCGACAGCGATGTTCCCCGTGTACGCCCATCGGTTCGAGCAACCCGGGCCTACCGGGGCCAGCCGACCACACCGTCACCGCCGCCACCGCGTTGCCCTGGTCGTCGTACGCGAGCAGAGACCGGGCGTCGGTGTACGGCGATCCGGCCGCCATCGCGTGCCAGCGCTCGTCCGTGAACGTCGACCCCTCGAACGCCGCCCGAAGCACGGCGGCGAACAGGTGCGCCTGCTCCGGCCCGACCACCTCGATCCGTACGCCGGGGTCCTCCACCGGCTCGGTGAGGTCGCGGCGCAGCGGCGTCCACGGCTCGTCGGTCTTCCAGCCCTTCTTGGACAGCAGTTCTTGGACCAGCGCATCCGTCGGTGCCTCGATGTTCACCTTTCCCTCGGGCAGCACGCCGCGCTCCGGATCGGTCACGTCGTCGACAATCTGCTGCGCCAACTCCGCGTCCCGCCAAGCGCCGGGCGCGATCGTCATCCGCAACAGTCCGGGACCGTCCAGCAGCCCCACGGCGAGAATCTGTCCATCCCGGCTCCACGTCCGGACCGCCGCAGCCGTCGCCTCCGCACCTGACCGCCAGAACCAGCCCAGGTCCCCCGGATGCAGTTGCATCGGTGCCCCTTCGTACTGCCACTCCCGCAGCACACCCACGGCTTCGCGCAGCCCGTCGACTCCCGGTTCACCCAACACGATCGGCATGGCCCCGATCCCACCCCACGCGACCAGGTGCCCGCACCCGGTTTCCGACCGGCTGGCGTGGCGCTGGGGGCGGGGCGCAACCGGGGTAACGCCGCCTGCGGACGAGGCAGGCTTGCCGCTCGCTGCAAACCTGACTACGTCAACGGATCAGGCACCGGGGTGATCGGGGCGGACCCGACGGGGACCTACCCGGTCACCGTCGGACGGGGACTGCGCCGGTGATGCGGTGACCTCCGAGCCGGCGAGGTGCGCTGCTCGCAGGCGACGGGTGTCACCAACTCGGCCACGCCCACCCCGATCCGTTTACGTAGTCAGGTTCGTAGCGTCTGACGCCTGAACCGTTACCTCGCCCGCCAGCTCTACCAGATCAGCACATCAAGCAATCGTGAACCCGCAGCTCGATAACCACAGGAGCAGCCCGGCCCTCACCTTCAACACGAAGCGTGGACATCCTTCGTCACGGCAATCAAGCAGCCGGTGCTCCTGGCCGGCTGACCGATGCGCGACCGGGGGCTGACGATGCGTGCATGATCCGGTACGGTCCCAGCGGGGTGGCCGTTGCCGGATAGGGGGAGGACGCGCGGTGGCATCGATCCAGGAGATCAAGGCTGGCATCAACCAGTTCGGCAGGTCCACGCAGGACCAGATCGCGCAGATGCGGGCAGTGCACGACTCGATCAACCAGAGCCTTGCGATGCTGCGAGCGGTCACCAGCGGCACCACCCACCCCAGCGTGGCCGAGGCCATCGCCCGGATGGAGCAGGTCAAGAAGAACCTCAATGAGGCGTCTCAGCTTGCCGGCGCTTCCATCGAGGCGACCAAGCGTTACTCCGCCAGCTTCTGACCGGGAGGAAGCTCATGCCCCGCGTCATCGTGCCCGCCGGTCTGTCGATGGGTCCGCGTTACCGCTACGTCCGCCCACCGGACCCGACACCCGAGTGCTACGAGATCCACCTCGGCGACGACTTGGTCGAGTTGACCGAGACCGAAGCCGCGGTCTGGGCGGCGGCTTTCGTGGACGCCGAACGACACGCCAAGCTCGAAGTCAACCGAGAGTCACTGATCCGGCTGCTGGAAACCGCACCGCAGCCCGAACCCCAGGCAGCGGAGATCATCGACAACCTGATCGGCCGGGGCCTGCTGGTCGAGTTCGACACCGACGACGACCTCGAACCAGTCTTCCGCCGCCACAAACTTCTCCCCCTCGGGGAAGGACTGGGCTCCACTCCCGAAGAGCCCCACCTACACCGGATCGGTCACTCCGGCCAACCGAAGGTCGCCGTTCCCGTAGACGTCTACGGGCTCTGGTCTTTCTCATACCGTGACGCTGATCTGTGGAAGGCGTGCGTCCTCTACGCCGACGACACCGAGAACGTCGAGGAAGGCGACGAGCCCATGGAGCAGACACCTACCCAGGTAGCCCAGGACCTGGCCATCTATCTTCCTCTGCTGATCGCGGTCAGCTGCGCGTACCTCGATCCCACCTCGGCCTGATGGGCTGGCGCAAGGGAAACCGACGCCGGAAACAGGTAGAGAGGCCGTTTGCCCGGCGACTGAAGTACGAGAGCGTCAAGGAAGCGCTGGGGAAGCTGGTCGAGTGGGGTGGGGCCGGCGTCGGCATGCTCGTCGGTCTGGCCAGCGCCCGCTACGGGCTGCCCGTCTCCCCTGGCGTCGCCTCGACCGGCGGCGCGATCATCGGCGGCATGGTCGGCTCGCAGGGCAAGGCTTTCGTGGTCGCCGGCGTCGACCATCTCCGTGAGCGGCGCGACGAACGACGAGCGGCGGCTGCCCGTCGCGGCGGCACATCACCACGGGCAGTCTCCGGTGCCGCCCACGCCCCGATGACGGGCAGCCGGGGAGCCGGTCACCGAGGTCCCCGGGCGATGTCGAGCCGTCGCAGCAGCACCCCGAGCATCGCCGGGCAGGTCATCGGGGGGATCGAGCAGGTCATCGAGCAGCTCGACCGGGCGGTGAGCCGGATCGCCGCGATCCACCAGAAGATGTGGGCGAACCAGAATGCCCTGCTGGGCGTCCTCGCCGGCAGCCGACCTGAGATCGTCCGCGCCACCGAGGCCACCCTGACCACAGCACGCGGCCTCGTCCACGACTCGGTCGGGGAACTGACCGCCGCGAAGAGGGAACTCGGGGCGTACCGCTCCCGACTGTGACGCCGGTCGGCATGCTTGTTCTGTTCGTGCTGGATGTGCTCGTCATTTGGCTGAAATGGCAGTACGTAGGAATGCATCGCGGAGCACGGCCCAGCGTCGGCTGACAGGACAGCGGGCGTCGCCGGCTCCTGTCACCCGGATCACGGTGTGGGCATTTCTCGTCTGGCTCGGTTACGTCGCCATCACTGCGGCGACCATCATCGTGGGTGTAACGTTCCCGTGCCTGTTCGACGTCGACCCCGGCCGGAGTGACGCCGTCGGCTGCCACAACGTGGTCCCCCCGTCGTGAAACAGCCACTCGTGCAGCCGCTCGCCGCCAGCGCAAGATCAGCCATGCGGGAAACCGTAGGTCTCAACCGGTCCATCAGTAAGGTCCAGTTTCATGCCTTGAGTGGACCGGTTCTGGGCCGAAGCTGCCCCTGCCGGTGGACCGGAACAGCGCGGAACCGCTGCGCAACCAGATCGAACGCGCGCTGCGGGAAGCCATCCGAACCGGTCGGCTGGACACCGGAGAACGATTGCCTTCTCTCGGGTACTGGCCGCCAACCTCGGCGTCTCCCGTGGCCTGATCACCGAGTGTTACGCCCAACTGCAAGCCGAGGGTTATCTCGTCACATCGCCTGGCTCAGCCACGCGGGTGGCGGCGACCGCCTGCCCGTCACCGGACCGTCCGGTGCGGGCGGCCGACAGCGAACGGATCCGAATCGACTTCCGGCCCGCCGTACCCGATCTGTCGAATTTCCCCCGGGAAGACTGGAGCCGCGCGATACGTCGCGCCTGCCGGCAGGCGCCCACCGAGGCACTCGGCTACCCCGACCGGCCGTCATCGCAGCCGCCCGACATCGATCCGTCGGCCTCCACGGCATGAGCAGCTACCACATGACGTCGAACGGCAACCTCACCACGGACGCCATACACGAGGGCATCCACATCGTCGCCGATCTGCTGCAAGCCGCCACCTGTCCACCACAGGGCGCATGAAGTAACGGGCATCCGGCGGGAAGGGTGAGCTCTCGCCCGCGCATGGGCAGGCCCCACGCGGGTATGACGCAGGCATGAGGGCGAGTTTCCGGATTGGCCGCATCGCGGGCGTACCCGTCGGGGTCAACTGGAGTGTCCTGGTCATCTTCCTGCTGATCGCCTGGGCGCTGGCGGCCAACCAGTTCCCCCGGGCGTACCCGGGCCGGCCGGTGGCCGCGTACGTCGCGGCCGGGCTCGCGGCGGCGGTGGTGTTCTTCCTCGGTCTGCTCGCCCACGAGGTGTCCCACGCGATCGTCGCCCAGCGCAACGGTCTCCAGGTCCAGGGGATCACGCTGTGGCTCTTCGGCGGGGTCGCCGAGCTGCGGGGCGAAGCTCCCAACCCGGGCGCGGAGCTGCGCATCTCCGGGGTGGGGCCGCTGGTCAGCCTGCTGCTCGGGTTCTTCTTCGGCGCCATCGCCGTGCTGCTCTCGCTGCTCGGGGCGGACGGCCTGCTGCTCGGGTCGCTGGCCTGGCTGGCCGGCATCAACGTGCTGCTCGCCGTCTTCAACGTGCTGCCCGCCGCGCCGCTGGACGGCGGCCGGTTGCTGCGCGCCGCGGTGTGGAAGGCGACCGGGGACCGGACGAAGGCGTCGGTGGTGGCCGCCCGCGCCGGTTGGGTGCTGGGCGCGCTGCTGATCGGGCTCGGCCTCCTGCAGTTCCTGACTGGTTTCGGGGTGGGTGGGCTGTGGCTGGCGCTGATCGGCTGGTTCCTGATCGGGGCGGCCGGCATGGAGGAGCGCCAGGCCCGGATGGGCAGCGCGCTGGCCGGCGTCCGGGTCAGTGACGTGATGACCTCGCAGCCGCAGACCGCCTCGGCGGAGATGACCGTCGCCGACTTCGTCGACCACTACCTCTTCGCGTACCGGCACTCGGCGTTGCCGCTGGTCGAGCAGGGCCGGCCGGTCGGCCTGGTCACCCTCGACCGGGTACGCGGCATCCCCGCCGACCGGCGGGCCACCACCACTCTCGCCGAGGTGGCCTGCCGGGCCGAGGACCTGGTGCTGGCCCGGCCGGAGGAACAGCTCAACGACCTGCTCCCCCGGCTCAGTGAGTGCAGCGACGGGCGGGCGCTGGTCGTGATCGACCAGCAACTGGTCGGGATCGTCTCGCCCAGCGACATCAGCCGCGCGGTGCAGCGCGGCAGCCTCCGCCACCAGATGGCCGGCGACCGCCGTTAGGCCGCGGTCCGCTCGACCGGAATCCACAGCTCGGCGTCGACGTGCGTGCCGTCGGCGGAGATCCGGGTACGGGAGATCTCCGGCCCGGTCCGGCTGCGGTACGGGTTGGCGGGGAACCACTGGGTGAACACGTCTCGCCACAGGTGTTGCACAGCGGCCGGGAACTCGCCGGAGGTCTCGAACACCGCCCACGTCCCGGCCGGCAGGGTCAGCGACGCCACGCCGTCCGGCACCTCGGCGTCGGTCACCACCCCGTGCCAGTAGTCCAGCTCGGTGCCCTCCTCCCGGGATTCGTCGAGTTGGTCGCTGGCGTCGACGAGACCCGCCGGTTCCTGGTCGGACAGGGCCGCCAGCCGGGCCGCCGCCGCCTGGTCGAGCTCCCGGCGGAACGCCACGATCGCCGGGTTCATCCCCTCGTGGACCAGGGGCACCCGGGCCCGCCAACCCACCAGCCTGGTCTCCGGCTTTTCCACTACGCGGTACCGCATCTCGGAACTTCCTTCGACGACGAGACGGAAGGAGAGCCGCTGCTGGGAGCGGAGCACCGCGCCGGTGCGCCGGGCCTCGCCCGGCCCGACGCCGTGCACCGCGCGGAACGCCCGAGTGAACGCCTCGGTCGAGCCGTACCCGTGGCGGACCGCGATGTCGAGCAGCGTCCGCTCCCCGGCGACCACCTCGGCCGCGGCGACGGTGAGCCGCCGGCGGCGGACGTACTCCGACAGCGGCATCCCGGCCAGCGCGGAGAACATCCGCCGCAGGTGGTACTCCGAGGTGAGCGCGATCCGGGCCAGCTCGGCGACGTCCACCCGCCGGTCCAGGTGCCGCTCGACGTGCGCCATCGCCTCGTTCAACCGATCCAGCACGTGGATCTCCTTCCCTGACGAGATCCACGCTAGGCAGGCAGGGGCCGGCGGACCCGACATCCGGTGCCCGCTGCGGTCGGGTCGGTCAAAGGGCGTGGGAGCCTGCTGCCGTCGGCAGCAGGCTCCCACGCTTCAGACGCCGACTACTTCATGTCCGCCGGGTCCTGTGCGTAGCGCTCAGACGCGGGTCCACCGCTGGTTCGCGGCACCGGAGCAGGTCCACAGGATGACCGGTGAGTTGTTGGCGGTGGCGGCCTGGTTGACGTCGATGCACTTGCCGGACTGGACTCCACGGATGGTGCCGTCGGCCTGCATCGTCCACTGCTGGTTGGTGCCCCCGTTGCAGGGCCAGAGGATCACTTTGGTGCCATTCGCGGTTCCCCTGTTGTCGGCGTCGAGGCACTTGCCGCCGATGCGCAGCTGGCCGGAGGCAGCGGTCACGACCTGGGTGAGGCCACCGTTGCAGTCCCAGATGGCCGCCTGGGCGCCGTCGTTCGGGGCACCCCCGATGATGTCCAGGCAACGGTTGGATCCGACACCGCGCAGGCTGAAGGTGTCGGTCGGGGTCGTCGAGCCGGTGCGCACCCGGTACATGGCCACCCCGTGCGGCGGGACGGTGGCGCTGATCGCGCCGGAGGTGTTGCTGGCCGCGTGCGTCCAGACCTCGAACAGGTTGTAGCCGCTCGCCGCGGGCATACCGATGTCGGTGGCGGTGGTGGAGATCGTCGCGGTGCTGCCCGACCGGTTCAGCAGAGCGACCGCGACCGAACCGTCGCTGAGCGGCTTGGCCCACACCTCGCTCTCGCCGAAGTCACGCACCCGCTGGGCCTGCCGGCCCAGCGAGTCCTGGTTGATGGCCAGCACGTCGGGGTCGGTCAGCACGGTGCGTACGTCGGCGGACATGGTGGTGATGTCGTTACCGGCGATCAGTGGGGCGGCCATGATGGCCCACATGCTGAAGTGCGCCCGGTTCTCGGTCGGGGTGAAGGTGCCGCGTACGCCCACCTCAAGCATGTCGGGGTCGTTCCAGTGCCCCGGGCCGTTCCAGGCGTGCAGCGGGGCCTGCACGTCGAGAATCTCGGTGACACCCATGAAGCAGTCGCCGGTGCAGCCGCTGCGCCACTTGTCGGTGATGTCCTCGGTGGTTCGCCACATGTCCGCCACCGGGCTCCAGTCGAAGGAGGGTCCGGTGTTGGAGTGCGCACTGTTGGAGTTGATCGAGTAGACGATCGGCCGTCCCGTGGCACGCAGCGCGTCGCGCATCAGCGAGAAGCTGGCGATCTGGTCGTTGAGGGTGCCCCAGGGCGAGCACCAGTCGTACTTGAGGAAGTCGACGCCCCAGGACGCGAACGTGTTCGCGTCCTGCTGCTCGTGGCCGAGTGCGCCGGTGGCGCCGCCGATGGCGTTGAAGTACTGGGCGCAGGTCTCCTCGCGTGGGGCCTGGTAGATGCCGAACTTCAGCCCCTTGCTGTGGATGTAGTCACCGAGCGCCTTCATGCCCGACGGGAACCGTACGGGATCGGAGCGCAGGTTGCCGGCGGCGTCGCGGGTCGTGGCCTGCCAGCAGTCGTCCACCACGACGTACTCGTAGCCGGCCGCTTTCATGCCGGAGCTGACCATGGCGTCCGCAGCCGCGCGGATCTTGGCTTCGTTGATGTCGCAGCCGAAGGTGTTCCAACTGTTCCAGCCCAGCGGCGGCCGGACGGCGGGGCTGCCGGGCGCCGCGGCGGCGGGCGAGGCGGCGAAGGCGAGCGGGGCGATGCCTGCCATAGCGGTGGTGAGAGCGGCGAGGGTGGCGGTCAGGGGCCGCGCAACTGCTTTCACAGGTGCCTTCCTCTTTCGGGGGTGAGGACGGATCGGTGTGGATCCAGAACCGGAACGACGACCAGGGAAGCAGGGACCGGGGCCGCCGGCACGACTGGAGCGGCTGACACCTCCACCTGCGGAGGGGGACGGTTGTTGTTGCGTATGACGAGGTCAGTCGTCGGTTCGCAGAAGTGTTATCGCTCACATACAGGGCTGTCAAGAGCCCTGCGGCGGTGGGTCAGGAGCGCGGGAAGTAGCGGTCCAGCGCCTCGGTACGGAACGTGCCGGTCGGGTCCCACTCGGCCAACAGGGCCTGGAAGTCGGCGTACCGGGGGAAGGTGGCGGCCACCGCCGCCGGCTCCAGGGTGAAGACCTTCCCCCAGTGCGGGCGGGGCGCGAAGGGGGCGAGCCGCCGTTCCACCTCCGCCAGCACCGGCAGCACCGCCGTGGCGTCGTCGATCCAGGTGAAGTGGACGGCGAGGCTGTCCCGGTCGTGGTTCGGGCTCAACCACAACCCGTCGGCGGCCACCGTGCGCAGTTCGCAGATCTGGAGCACACCGGCGATCCGGTCCCGCATCCCGTCCAGCGCGGCCAGCGCGTCGGCCGTCGCGGCCCGGGGCAGGTGGTACTCCGACTGGAGTTCGTCACCGCTGCTGGGGGTGAAGCCCAGCCGGAAGTGCGGCAGCCGCTCGTGCCACGGGCCGGGCTCGCCGAGCTGGGCGGTGCAGTTGCGCGCCGGCATCCCGGGCACCGGGTGCACGGGCTGGGTCGCGGCGGTGCACCCGAGCCAGCCGGCGGGCGGGGCCGCCTGGTCGGCGAGCTGCTTGCGCCAGACCTGGTCGATGCGCGACGACCGCCAGGAGGTGAACCCGCTGACGCTGTACGCCGAGGACAACGCCGTGTCGACCGCCTCGGCGGGCAGGTCGAGGTGGACGTACTGCCGGACGTCGAAGGTGGGGGTGGTGTCCAGGGTGACCCGGGTGACCACGCCCAGCGCGCCGAGGGAGACCACCATGCCGGCGAAGCGGGAGTCGCCCCGATCCACCGTGACCAGGTCGCCGTCGGCGGTGACCAGCTCCAGCGCGGCCACCGCCGCGGCCAGGTTGCGGTTGCCTACGCCCGAGCCGTGGGTGCCGGTGGCCACCGCGCCGGCCACCGAGATGTGCGGCAGCGAGGCGAGGTTCGCCAGGGCGAGCCCTTCGGCGTACAGCCGGGTGGCCAGGTCGCCGTAGCGCAGCGCGGCGGCGACGGTGACCGTGCCGCGCTCCCGGTCGATCTCGACCGTCGGCGGCAGACCGGCGAGGGAGACCAGATCTCCGGTGGTGTCGCCGAGCCGGTTGAAGGAGTGCCCGGTGCCGACCGCCCGGACCCGGTCACTGCCGGCCACCAGCCGGCGCAGCTCGTCCAGCGAGGAGGGGCGGTGCACGGCACGGGCGGCGTACGTGACGTTGCCGGCCCAGTTGCGGCGCGGAAGGTCGGTCACGGCGGTCACGTCTCCTCGGGGCGAGGGCGGCGGCGGGACGCGCCGCGTCGGCTGGGCAACACTGTAGCCGCGACGCGGGGACGGCTCTGCCCCTCGTACCTGGTCGGGATCGGGGTTGTCCGGGGCGCTGATGGGGAACACTGGGGCGATGAGCAGCTACCGCGACCCGACCCTGCACGGCGACGTCTACCCGTCGGAGGAGGAGATGGACCCGACGGGTGTCGGGCTGGAGCCGGAGAGCGCGCCGCCGGCCTGGTACCCGTACCTGACCGCGCCGGCACCGACGCCGAAGCCGGAACCGGAGCCGGAGCCGCCGGGGCCCGGCCCGGCCCCGCGCACCGACGCGGGCGCGACGTCCATCGTCACCCACCACCTGGACGGCTCCACGCAGGTGGTCACCGACCTGGACGGGGACGGGATCGCCGACGTGGTGCAGTTCGACCTCGACGGCGACGGCGTACCGGACATCACCTACCTGGACAGCGACCGGGACGGCCGGCTGGACACGGTGCTGCGCGAGCCGGGCGCGACCGCACCGGCCCGCTGACCGCGCTTCCGGCCTACAACTGCGGCATGACCTCGGCCGCGACCAGCTCCAGGTGGTCCAGGTCGGACAGGTCGAGCAGCTGGAGGTAGATCCGTTGGCTGCCGGTCGCGGCGAACCGGCCGATGGTGTCGACCAGCTCGGCGGGGGTCCCGGCCAGGCCGTTCTGCCGCAGCTCGGCCGGCTCCCGACCGATCGCGGCGGCCCGGCGGGCCACCTCGGCGTCGGTACGGCCGCAGCAGAGCACCAGCGCGTTGGACCAGCGCATCGTCGCCGGGTCCCGGCCGATCTCCGCGCACGCGGCCCGGACCCGGCCGAACTGCGCGACGGTGTCCTCGATCGAGGCGAACGGGAGATTGAACTCGTCGGCGTAGCGCGCGGCCAGGCGTGGCGTACGCCTCGGCCCGAGGCCGCCGAGCAGGATCGGCGGGCGCGGCTGCTGCACCGGCTTGGGCAACGCCGGCGAGTCGGCCACCTGGTAGTACGTCCCGGCGAAGTCGAACGTCTTCCCAGCCGGCGTCTCCCACAGCCCGGTGACCACCGCGAGCTGCTCCTCCAGTCGGGCGAAACGCTCCCCCACCGGCGGGAACGGGATGCCGTACGCGGTGTGCTCCTCGGCGTACCAGCCGGTGCCGATGCCCAGCTCGACCCGGCCGCCGCTCATCTGGTCGACCTGCGCCACGGTGATGGCCAGCGGGCCGGGCAGCCGGAACGTGGCGGCGGTCATCAGCGTGCCGAGGCGGATCCGGGAGGTGTCCCGGGCCAGCCCGGCCAGGGTGGTCCAGGCATCCGTCGGCCCCGGCTCCCCGCTCACCGCGCCCATCTTCAGGTAGTGGTCGGAGCGGAAGAACGCCCCGTACCCGGCGTCCTCGGCGGCCCGGGCCACGGCGAGCAACTGGTCGTAGCTGGCCCCCTGCTGGGGCTCGGTGAAGATCCGCAGTTCCATGCTGCGAGCATAGGGCGAGGTCAGGCGTACGGCCGGGTGGCGTACGCGGCCCGCAGCCCGGCCAGCCCGGCCGCCTTGGGCGACAGGGTGCCCCAACTGGAGTTGAAGTAGTTCGTCTGCACGACGCGCGGCCCCCGCTCGGCGTTGAGCCGGGCGATGGCCGCCGGCACGGTCGCGATCCAGGCTGCCTGGTCGGGGATCTCGGCCACCCGCACCCCCCACTCCGCGACGATCACCGGGCGGGACAGCGCCACCGGGCCGAGGTCGGCGACCGCCCAGTCCCGGGTACGACGGAACCGGGCCAGCGCGGTGTGGCTGGGATCGGTGGCGTAGACGTTCCACTGGAGGAAGTCCAGCTTCGCCATCAGCGATTCCGGGTGGGTACGCCGGAAGGCGGCCCGGTCGAAGCCACCCGCGCCGACGGAGAAGGTGGTGCCGGCCGGCAGCTGACGGGACCGGAACCAGTCCACGATGTACGCCATCGCCCGCACGGCGCGACCGTCCGAGTCCGCCCAGTCGTAGGTCACGCCCGACTCCCATGTGCCGAACTCGTGGTCGGTGTCCAACTCGGAGGCGAGTTGGAAGTTCACCGGAAAGCCGAGCGTCCGGTACTGCGACAGGACCCGGGCGAGCAGTCCGTCGCAGCGGCCGGCGAGGATCTGCCCGTACCCGTACGCCTTCGGCCACACCGTCCCCGGACGCTGCTGGATGGTCATCGCGGGCGCCGGGACGGTGTGGTTGACCCCGTCGACCGTGAACATCTGCGGACCGCTGTCCGGGGCGCCGTAGTGCTTCAACTCCAGCACGACGTTGACCGCGAACCCGTTGCGACCGAGGGTGAGCAGCCACGGCTTGTTCCAGCCGGGCAGGACGTGGCTGTCGGCGAGGCTGCGGTACTGGGTGAGCGAACGGAAGTTGCCGCCGGCCAGGTCCGCCGTCGGGTCGCCGTTGCCGGCCAGGTAGTAGCCGCCCAGTACGGGCGGGGCGATCGTGTAGTCGGCGGTGGCGGCCGCGGTGCGTCCGCCGTGGTCGCGCACGGTGACGGTGACCCGGGGCATCACGCCACCGCCCGGTAGACGGCCACCGACCCGTTGTCGGAGAGCTTCGTCCAGACCCGTCCGGAGTCGTCGGTGACGGCGACGGTGAGCGGGTCGATGACGGCGGTGACGCTGACCGGAGCGCTGCGGTTGCCCTGGGAGTCGGTCACCACGACGGTGACGGTGACGGGCCGGGTGTCCGGGTCGCCGTAGGTGACGGTGAGCGTCATCGGGTCGCCGGGCGAGTAGGTCGAGGCGTTGAGGCTGGCGGCAACGGTGGGAGCGGCCATTTCCGCCCCCTCCTTCCTGGCTCGCACGCGCGGCGGTGACCGCGCGTGCCCGGTCGGCCGCCCGTGGCGGACTGCGCCGTACGGCGTCGACCGGAGGTGGGGTGACGTCCTTGTCCTGACGTTGGCGGGCGGCGTCCGGCGGCGGCACGCGGCCGCCGCCGGGCCGGAGGGATGCGACGTGGCCCGCCAACGCAGCCTCTCCACCTGCCTCCACCATGCGCCGGTCGGGCGTCGGGGCCTGTCGTTGATCCGTCTGTCGGCCTGTCACCCACCCGGTTGCGAGCAGGCCGGGTTGGGTGCTCTCACCTGCCGGGGCCGGGCTTTTGATCCGGACGTGGCGCGGGTGCCGTGCTCGTGTGGAGGATGTCGCGAGCCTGTTCCGCGGCGCGGGTGATGCTCTCGGCGACGAAATCGACGAAACGGGCGATGTTCTCCAGGCGGAGCGCGGCCGGGGTGTCGGAGCCGAGGATGGCGACGCCCTGCCGGGCGGTTTCGGCGAGTTGGGCGTTCAATCGGGCGGCGGCGACCATCGACTGGTACCAGACGTCGTCGTCGACCAGGTAGCGGTCGCGGCGGCGTTCGTCGCGTTCCCGGCGGATGAGGCCCTGGGTCTCCAGGAACGCCACCGCTTTGGAAACCGACGCCGGGCTGACCTGCAGGCGCTGAACGAGTTCGGCGGCGGTGAGGCTGCCCGCGTCGGTGGTGAACAGGCAGGTCAGCACCCGGGACATCATCTTGGGCACGCCCTGCTGCATGAGCAGGGTGGTGAACGTCTCCTCGTACTCACGCACGGCCTCAAGGTCGCGTCCGGGAGCCTGCTCGGATAGCTGCGGCCCACGGACGACGGGCTGCCTGCGTCGTCGGGCGCGGCGTTCGGTGGCACGGTGGGCCAGGTCGGCACGGTAGGCGGTGGGGCCGCCGTTGCGCATCACCTCACGGGTGATCGTCGAGGTGGGGCGGTCGAGGCGCCTGGCGATCTCCGCGTAGGCGAGCCCGTCGGCCAGCCCGAGCGCGATCTGCTGGCGTTCCTGCTGGGTGAGTCTGCCTCCCGGCACCACGATCTCCCTCCGCGCTTACCTGACGTCCCAGGTTAGCGTTCACTCCACCTCCAATGCAACGCCCACCCGCACTGGCATTGCATTGAAATCAAACCCGTTGCAACGATTTTCGACTGTTTACCTGCCGAAACATCTTTCATACGCAACAAGCTCGTTGCCGATATCTAGAACGCAACGTAGCGTTTCCGCTGTCAGAAACAACAGGCACAACAGGAGGAGAGCACGATGTCGACGTTCGCCACCCCCACCCCGATCTCCGTCGACCTGGACATCCCCGCCGGGCGCGTGCAGTTCATCGCCGCCGACCGCGCCGACACGACCGTCGAGGTCCTGCCCGTCGACGCCACCAAGGGCCGCGACGTGAAGGCGGCGCAGCAGACCAGGGTCGAATACGGCGACGGCGTCCTGCGGATCCAGGCCCCGGCGGCGAAGAACCAGTACTTCGGCCCCTCCGGATCCATCGAGGTCACGGTTCAGCTGCCGGCGGGTTCCCGAGTCGAGGCGAAGTCGTCCTGCGCCGAGTTCCGGGGCGTCGGACGCTTCGGCGACGTCGCCTTCGGAGGCGCGCAGGGCGCGATCAAGATCGACGAGGCCGCGAGCGTACGGGTCACCACCGCCGCCGGCGACGTCACGATCGGCCGCCTGGACGGCCCCGCCGAGATCAGCACCGCGAAGGGCGACATCCGCATCCACGAGGCCCGGCGCGGCGCGGTCGTCCTGCGCACCCAGATGGGTGACGTGTCGATCCGCGCCGCCCACGGCGTGTCCGCCTCCCTGGACGCCGGCACCGGCTACGGCCGGATCCACAACGCACTCAGCAACACCGCCGGTGTCGCCGACCTGACCATCCACGCCACCACCGGCCACGGCGACATCGACGCCCGCAGCCGGTAGGAGCACCGCCACCTACCGCGACCTGACCGTCCACCGTTCCTCATCCACCCCGCAGAGAGGGAAACCATGACCAACACGCGATCCGGCTGGACCGGCCTGGTGCCGGTCGACGACACGGCCCTGGCCGTCACCGACACCGGCGGTTCCGGTATCCCCGTGGTCTACCTCAACGGCCAGTTCGGCGTTCAGTGGCAGTGGCGGCGGGTCATCACCGAACTGGGGACCGGGTGGCGGCACATCACCTACGACGAGCGGGCTCGCGGCAAATCGAAGGGTTCGGCGGACTACTCCTTCGCTGCCGCCGTCCGGGATGTCGACGCCGTTCTCGCGGCCAGGGGGGTGAGCCGGGCGCTGCTGGTCGGCTGGTCGTACGGAGCGTACGTCGCGGCGCACTGGGCCAGCCGCAATCCGGACCGGACCCTGGGTGCCGTCCTGGTCGACGGCGCGTTCCCGTACGACTGGCTCGACGAGGCCATGGAACAGCGGATCCGGAAACTGTTCCGGCGGATGGGCTGGTTCTGGCCGCTGCTGCGCCCGCTGCGCCTGGCCCCACGGATGACCGCCGCACAGCAGGCGAACAGCAACATCGAGATCGGCGTGATCTCCCGCGAACGCGAGTTGGGCCCCGTGCTGGACGACATCGCCGTGCCGACGCGGTACGTGGTCGCCTCGGGGACGTCCTTCGGCAGCCGCGGTGACGAGCAGGAACGCATCCGCACCAGCCTCGATGCGGTGACCGCCCGCAACCCCGACATCCGGGTCAGCGCGAAGGTCGCCAGCAACCACGGCGCGATCCTGCGCAAGGACTTCCGCGCCATCGCCGAGGCCGTACGCGAGGTGGCGACCCTCGACCGCACGGGTCACCGAGCGGCATGGCCAGCGGACTGACGATCACAGGCCGCTGACCATTGCGGTGTCACTGACCGCCTCGCCGACCTGTGTGGACGGCGCCGCGCGGCATCCAGGCCAGCGGCCACGCCGAGCTCGGTGAGCTCGGCGTGGCCGTGTTACCGGGTACCGCCTGTGCACGGCGGTATGGGTCAGGCCGGTCGGCAGGCCGACGAGATGGCGCTGACGACGATGGTCCCGATGGCCGTGCCGACCAGGACCAGCACCGCCCCGATGACCCACAGTCCGCTGCTGTCGGTGGCTGCGGCATTGCCGGACCAGGCGGCGGTGAAGGCCACCGTCATCACCGGGGCCACCAGCCACGGGCGCATCCGGCGGCCGGCGACGGCGGCGACCAGGGCCAGGGTGAGCACGGCGCCGGCCACCTGCCAGACCGAGTACGGGCCGGTGGTCGAGCCGGTCGCGGGGTCGGTGCGGTAGCCGGTGTTCCAGCCCAGCCAGGCCGCCCAGGTGGCGACGGTGACGGCCCCCAGCAGCACGCCGCCGAGCACCGTACGCGTACGAGTCGTGTCATTCACGCCACCATCCTCATCGTCGGCGGCCGGTGCGGCATGAGCTCCGTACTCACCTGCGCCGCGACGCGGATCGGGGTGGGGCGACGAACTCGGGTAGCCACTTTTTTGTGGGTACTTGGCGGCGCCCGACGCTCCGGCGAGGCTGTCCTGGACGGCGGGTCACCCGAACCCCCGCCGGCACGGGGAGGTAGCGATGTTCAGGATGCCTGTTCGGCCTCGGCGAGAGTCGCCAGCCGGCGGTAGCCCCAGTCGGAGAGGGGCGCCAGCGCCTCGGAGAGGTCGCGGCCGAACGGGGTGAGGGAGTATTCCGTCTTCAACGGCAGCCCGTGGTGCACCTCCCGGTGCACCAGCCCGTCGGCTTCCATCTCGCGCAACGCCTGAGTCAGCACCTTCTCGGTGAGGCCCGGCAGTTGCCGGCGCAGTTGTCCGGGGCGCTGCGGCCCGGATTCCAGCAGCCAGAGCAGAGTGGGCTTCCACTTGCCGTCGATGACGGCGATCGCGGCGACCACCCCGCAGACGTTGGGATCCCGGGCACGGCTGCGCACCATGGTCGTTCCTGTTCGCTCTGTTCGCTCTCCTTGGGATCCTAGTAGGAGTTCGCATGTCCTCGTACCCCGACAAGTCTGTCACCGTGCTGGGCCTCGGACCGATGGGGCGGTCCCTGGCCGGCGCGTTCCTCGACGCCGGCCTGCGCACCACGGTCTGGAACCGCACCCCCGGCCGGGACCGCCAGTTGGTCGAGCGCGGCGCGGTCGGCGCCCGGTCGGCCGAGGAGGCGGTGGCCGCCAGTGACCTGACCGTGGTCTGCGTGGTGAACTACGACGCGGTGGACGCGATCCTGCGCCGCGACGCCGTCCGCGACGCCCTGCGGGGACACACGGTGGTGAACCTGACCGCCGACACTCCCGACCGGGCCCGGGACAGCGCGCACTGGGCGGCCCGGCACGGCATCCGATACCTGGACGGCGCGATCATGACGCCGACCACCACCATCGGTACGCCCGAGGCGGTGTTCGTCCACAGCGGCCCGGAAGACCTCTACGAGAAGCACCGACCGGTGCTGGACGCGCTGGGCGGCACCCATACCCACCTGGGCGAGGAGATCGGCCGGGCAGCCGCGTACGACATCGCCCTGCTCGACATTTTCTGGACCGCGATGGCGGGCTATGTGCACGCGCTGGCCGTGGCGAAGGCCGAGGGCATCCCCGCGCGGGAACTGGCCCCCTTCGCCAAGGGCATCGGCTCGATCCTCCCCCCGATCTTCGAGGAGTTGGCTGAGGACGTGGAGAAGGGCAACTTCTCCGGCGAGGACAACCCGATAACCTCGGCGGCGTCGTCCATGGCCCACATCGTGCACACCTCCGAGGCACACGGCATCGACGCGGGTGTGATGCGGCCTGCCGAGGGCATGGCCCGCCGTGCCATCGGGCTGGGCCACGCAACGGACGGGTTCACCCGGATCGTCGAGGTCCTCGGCCGCCGCTGAGTCGGGAGACCACGGGGAAACCGCCCGGACGTGCCTGCGAAGGCCGGCCAGCGGGCTGAATCACCCCCGCCGGACGGCGGCCCGCGCTTCGGTCGGCTCAGTGCTCGGCCGGGTCACCGTCCCTGGCCGGCTGCCGGTTCGCGGGTGAGTGTGGCGGCGGCGCGCAGCGCCACCACGCAGGCGGCCACGGCGGGATGCGCGCCGGCGCCCTGCCGGTACGCGACCCGGGTACGTCGTCGGATGGTCAGGGGCACGAGGCGGATCCCGGTGGGTGGTTGCCCGGCGGCGAGTTGGGGCACCAGCCCGACACCCTGGCCGGCGGCGACCAGGGCGAGCATGGCGGCGAAGTCGTCCGCGTGATGGCGCACGTTCGGCCGGAAGCCGGCCAGCTCACACGCGTGCAGGGCTACCGAGTGGCACAGCGTACCCGGACTGCCTACGATCCAGTCCGCGTCGCGTACCGAGTGCAGGGGATCACCCACAGCGTCGGGTGCCGTGCCGGCGGGCAGCGCGAGGAACACCGTCTCGTCCAGCAGCGGCGTGGAGTCCAGCGCCGGGTCCGACTCGACCGGCACGATGTCGTAGTCGTGTACGAGGGCCACGTCGAGGCGACGCTCGCGCAGTGCGTCGGGGACCGCGACCGGGTCCAGTTCGGTGACCATCAGGTCGAGCGCGGGATGGTCGCGCGCCAGCGCGACCAGGGCCGGTAGCAGCAGGGTACGCACGGCGCTGGGGTACGCGCCGATGCGTACCGTGCCGGAGAGTCCACCACGGGCGGCGGCAAGGGCCGCGTCGGCCGCTTCCAGGGCGGCGAGGACCACCTCGGTGTGACCGACCAGCGCCTTCCCGGTAGCGGTGAGGGTGACTCGGCGGCCGGCGCGTTCCAGGAGGGCGACGCCGACCTCGCGTTGTAGGGCGGCGAGTTGCTGGGAGACGGCGGAGGGCGTGTAGGTGTGCGCCTCGGCGACGGCGGCGATGGTGCCGAGCCGGGCCAGGTCCCGCAGCAGGCGCAGACGGCGAACGTCAAGCATCAGCTCAGCTTATGTGTTCGTTGAGCAATCGGAACTGGTCCTTCACGGTGTGCGGTCGCAGGCTGGAGGCATGACACCCACCGGGCTGTACGTACCCCTGATCACGCCGTTCGACGAGGGTGGTGAGGTCGCCGTCGACGCGCTGGCCGCCCTCGCCCACGAGACGCTCGATGCCGGCGCAGCCGGCCTGGTCGCGTTGGGCACCACCGCCGAACCGCACGCGCTCACCGACCGCGAGCGGCGGACGGTGGTCGACGCCGTCGCCGCGGCCTGCCGGGAGCACCGGGCGGGGCTCCTGGTCGGCGCGCACACCATCGACGACCTGCAAGCTCTCGCCGAACGGTCCGAGGTGACGGCGGCACTCTGTCTGGTCCCGCCGTTCCTGCGTCCCGGCGAGGAGGCGGTGCTCGCCCACTACGGCCGGCTGGCCGAGGCGTCTCCCGTACCGCTGGTCGCCTACCACGTCCCGTATCGCACCGGACAGCAACTCTCCGCGGCGGCGCTGCGTCGCCTCGCACGGCTTCCCGGACTGACGGGGATCAAGTACGCCGTCGGCGGCATCGACGCCGACACCCTCGCCTTCCTCGCCGACCTGCCGCCGGACTTCGCCGTGCTCACCGGTGACGACGCGTACCTCTCGCCGCTGCTCGCCCTCGGCGCGCACGGCGGCATCCTCGCCTCCGCGCACATCGCCACCGCCGACTACGCCGCGCTGGTCCGGGCCTGGCGGTCCGGCGACGTCGACCGGGCCCGGCCGCTCGGCCACCGGCTCGCCTCCCTGTCGGCCGCGTTGTTCGCCGAGCCCAACCCGTCCGTGATCAAGGCGGTGTTGCACGCCCGGGGACGCATCCCGACGCCGATGGTCCGCCCACCGCTGTTGCCCGCCACGGCGCACGCCCTGGCGTGCGTGGACGAGTTGGCCGGCGGTCTGGTCGACCAGGTGGGACCATCGCCCTGCTGATCACCGATCAGCCTGCCCGGCTGATGACCGGCGCGGTCGCCGGAGCACTGGCAGAATGGCGACTACTCCGCACCTTGTTGCCGCACACCGCCGCCGGCTGTGTCCCCGCGGTGGCGAAGGAGCACGAGTGGTTGCCCCGGCTGGCGCCGGCGCTGCCGGCGGCCGTGCCACCGGTCCTGGCCCTGGGCGCCCAGGGCCGCTCGTGATCGGCGAAGCGCTCAGCACCCCGTTCGGTGCGGTTGACCGTGGTGGCGAGGAGAGTGGAGTCGAGGGCGGTCACCCTTGGCCCGGCCGATGAACGGTAGGTCTCGCCTCCGGTTGCCGATCCACCGCCACCACCAGGCAGGTCGTTGCCGCGGGTGAGCGTCCGGTACGACCGGGGCGTCCGGCAGCGCGGACCAGACGTCGGCCCGGGACTGCCAGTCGTCGAACACCGCGCGGAACAACAGGTGGGTCTCGGCTGAGCGGGTACGCCTGACGGAAGCCACGACATTTTCTCCAGACATGGGTCGGGGGCCGGGGCGGCCACCCGAGCTGTTCCCGTTAACGGTAACGTGACCGCTAACGGAAGCTTCTCGCACCGAGCCCTCGTCGTCAACCCGAAAGCCGGAACGGGAGCGGTCATGGTTGAGTAGGGGGCGTGGTGGAGAAGAACGGGACGGTGCCGGCACCCGCCGGCAGACGGGTCACACTCAGGGACGTCGCCCGGGTGGCGGGCGTTTCGCACCAGACCGTCTCGCGGGCGATCAACGGCAAGGGAGAGATCGACCCGGAAACCCAGCGGCGGGTGCTCGACGTCGCGCGGGAACTGCGCTACCGGCCCAGCCGGTTCGGCCGCGGGCTGGTCCGGCCCGACGTGGTGACCATCGGCCTGATCGTCTCGGACGTGGTCAACCCGTTCTTCCCGGAGTTCATCGCCGGAGTCATCGAAGCGGCGGGTGGCCGGGACTGGCAGGTCGTCGTCGCCAGCACGGAGAACGACCGACTTCGCGAGTTGACACTGCTGCGGTCACTCGGCCGGCAGGTCGACGCGCTCGTCGGCTACCTCAGCCACACCGACGAGGAACTGGAGCCGTACGTCGCGGGTGTGCCGCTGGTCATCGTCGACCGAGGGCAGGACTCGGCGGCGTACGCACTCGTGCGGGTGGACACCGAGGCGGGTGTCCGGGCAGGGCTGGAGCACCTGATCGAGCGGGGGCACCGGCGCATCGGCATGATCGACTGTTTCTCCGCCTGCGATCCGGTGGTACGGCGCCAGACATTCCTCGACGTCGCCCAGGCCCACCGGCTGCCGGTCGACGAGGGATGGATCGTCCTCGGTGAGCAGACGACAGCCGGCGGCGGCACGGCGTTCGAAGCGCTGCGCGCCGCACACCCCGACGTGACGGCGGTGCTCGCCTTCAACGACCTGGTCGCGATCGGCGCGTTCCAGGCGGCCCGCCGGCTCGGCGTCGCCGTGCCGGCGGAGTGCGCGCTGGTCGGCTTCGACGGTCTGAGCGTCGGAGAGCTGATCGATCCGCCGCTGACCACGATTCACCTCGACAAACGGCGGCTCGGCGAACTCGCCGTACACCAGGTGGACCAACTCCTGGCCGGCGAGCTGCCACCACCGGCGCTACTCAGCCCCCGTCTGGTGGTACGCGGCACGACGTGAGCCCGTCCGTACCTCACCGAGGCGGCAGCGAGGACACCGCCGGCGAGCCGAACAACCGGAACAGCCACTCCGGGCCGAGGTAGAGGGTGCTGCCCGTGACCAGGCCCGCGGCCACGTCCAGGGGTATCCCGCGCTGACCGGCGGCCCGTGACGCCGCCGGATGCGAACGACCCGTCAACGCGCCGGCCGACCGGCGGGCGTTTGACCCGCCGCGGGCTTCGCTTGCAGCCGTCGAATCATGAAAGCGCCGACGATGACGGCGATGCCGGCCAGCAGCATGACCACGATCATGGGTACGACCGAGCCGTCGGCCGCGCCGACCAGGGCGAGGGCGGGTATCGGCAGGAGCCCGCCGATCAGCACGCTGAGGGTGAGGGCCACGGCGAGGCCGAGGTAGCGCACCTCGACGGGGAACAGGTCAGCGGTCAGCGCCGGTGCCACCCCCGTGACGATTGCTTGGGGCACGACACCGACCAGCATGGCCGTGAACAGCGCCGGCGCGGACCCGGTCTCGACCAGGAGGTACGAGGGTGCCGCCCAGAGGGTCCACCAGATACCCGCGATTATGATCATCCGTATCCGGTTCGCACGGTCGCCGTAGTAGGCCGCGACGGTGGCGATGACCGTCAGCGCGATCGCGGTCAGCAGCAGCGCCCACTGCACGGTCGTGGTGCGCAGCTCTGGCACGAAGTTCTTCGTGTAGGCGAGCAGGCTGGTCAGGAACGCGTAGAAAAAGGTGGACGGGCCGATCCAGATCAGAATGGCGCCGAGCAGCGGGCGGCCCCACCCACGGAACAACGTACGCAGTCGACCGGCAGCGCGTTCCCGGCGGATCCGGCTCTCCGCGGCGACGAACTCGGGTGTCTCCGCCAGTCGGGTACGAAGCACCAGCCCGAAGACCAGGAGCACCGCGCTGAACAAAAACGGGATTCGCCACCCCCAGCTCTGGAAGGTCTCCGCCCCGACCACCGTGGTGACCAGCAGCAGTGACACCGAGACGATCAGGAATCCGACGGTGACCCCTATGTAGGCGAAGGCGCCGAAGAAGTTGCGCCGATTCGGCGGCGCGTATTCGACGCCGACCAGCACCGCGCCGGGAATCTCGCCCCCGACGGACAGGCCCTGAACAAGACGCAACACGACCAGCAGGATCGGCGCGGTGACACCGATCGCCGCGTAGGTCGGCAGCAGGCCGACGCCGATGGTGGCTGCGCCCATCAGCGTCAGCGAGGTGATCAGCGCCGGCCGTCGACCGAGCCGGTCGCCGATCCGACCGAACAGCACGGCACCCAGTGGTCGGACGAGGAACGCGACCGCGTGGCTCGACACCGCCGCCAGGGTGCCCAACCAGGGATGGAAGGCGGGGAAGAAGATCGGACCGAAGACGGTCGCCGCGACGAACCCGTAGAGAAAGTACTCGTACGTCTCGAACGCGGTGCCGGCCATCGCGGCGTACGCCACCTGTCTGGGCTTCAAGGTGGATTCGGTCATCTCGTGCCCTCCCATACGGCTCGCGCCGTCTTCCCGGAAGGGGCGCCGACAAACCAGACAGGAGGACGCGGCTGATCGTCGAGGGCCGCGACGGCTGCCGAGGGCGGGCCTCGCATCGCTCACCGAACCGCCGTGGGTGCGAAGTCGGGCCGCAGTACGGATCACACCCCCAGGCGGAACGCCTCGATGTGCCGCTGGCGGGCCGGCACGCCCAACGCGCGCAGGCTGCGTTGCACGGTGGTGGCCATCGCAGCCGGGCCGCACAGATAGACGTCACGTTCGGCGATGTCCGGCACCAGGTCGCGCAGGCTTTCCGGGCTCAACGGCTGGTTGCCGTCGGTGGTACGGCCGGTCAGCAGGTGCAAGCGGGCTCCCCGGGCCTGCGCCAGATCGCGCAGCTCGTCGATCAGCACCGCGTCGGCGGGCGTCCGCGCCCGGTAGAGGACCACGATGTCACCGGTCAGGTCCGGGTCCTCCAGCAGTGCCCGGATCGGTGTGATGCCGATGCCTCCGGCGATCAGCAACGCGTTCTCCCGGGTGCGGCCGGCGGTGGTGAGCGCGCCGTACGGGCCTTCCACGTAGACCCGGGCGCCCACCGGCAGCTGCCGCAGCCCGGCACTGGTGGAACCGATCGCCTTCGCGGTCAGCCGCAGGGTGCGGCCGTCCGGTGCCGCCGAGAGCGACCACGGGTTGACCTGCCACCAGGGGTTGTGACCGGGGAACCGCCACCAAAAGAACTGGCCCGGCCGGGCCCGCAGCAGGTCGAGCTGGTTGCCGGCCACGTGCACGGAGACGGCCTCGTCGGTTTCCGGGACCACGGCGACGACCCGCAGCCGGTGACGTGCGTTGCGCACCAGTGGCACGATCAGCCGGTTGACGAGTAGCGAACCGATCGCGAACGCCCACAGCCCCCACCAGTACGTCCTGGTGAGAGTGCTGGAGGCAAACGCGGTGCCCTCGTAGACCTGGTGGATCACCGACAGCACGATCACCACGTACACCACCAGATGGGTGGCGTGCCATGCCTCGTAGGACATCCGGCGACGGGCCATCCGCAGCGAGGTGAACGCCATGACGCCGACCAGGACGGCGGCGATCATGCCGAGCAGCACGGGCATGTACGCGGCCAGCTTGACTATCTCCGCGAGGAGCGCGATCCGCTCGAGCTGTACGTAGCCGAGCACCACGAAGGTCGGATGCAGCACCACCAGCCAGAAGATCGTGAACCCGGTCCAGCGGTGCCAGTGGGTGAGCTTGTCCATGCCGATCCGCCGCTCCAGGAACGGCACGCGCCCGATCAGCAGCAGCTGCATCGCCATCGCGAATCCCAGATGCAGGCCGAGGAAACGACCGATCGAGATCAGGGTGTTGGGAGCCGGCCTGCTCGGGTTGGCGAACATCACCTCGACGACCATCAGGTTGACCAGGAGAAATAGCCAAAGCAACAGATAGGCGGCTCGGGCCTGGCCAATGCGGCGGCGCCCCTGCGGCGGAGCTGCGGTGTACATCGCGAACCTTCCTGCAACCGCCCACGCAGGGGCCGACGAAAGAGTTCGTCAAGGACCTGATGGGGCAACTCGCGGCGGGGAGACCGGCGCCCGCGTCCGGTGGATCATGCCAGGCCGCGGTGCAATCCGGGAAGACCTAGGGGTCAGCTTCGCCGAGGTCGCCGGATCTGGCGCGACTGGGACGGTGAACCTCACCGGGTCGAGACGCTACGGTCTCCACCGGCCCGCAGGTAGAGACCAAGATCCGCAGTGCTAAAGATCCACAACGACACGGCAATGCCCCCGCCCGAAACGGACGAGGGCACCTCGAAGGAGTCACCGGTTCGCACGATGGTACGGGTCGTGGGG